>CAZZZE010000013.1:0-1680 GCA_964658365.1 uncultured Jatrophihabitantaceae bacterium | reverse complement strand
ACCGGGCGGCGCCACATCATCGACACCCCAAAGTCGCCGTGCACGACACGGCTGTAGTCGACGCCGGCGTCGGGGTCGAACAGGAAGGCGTCGCCGGCCGCCATGGTCAGCACGATCGGGAAGGTCGGCGGCCCGACGACGTCGGGGTGGCCCAGGGCGTGCGCGACGTCGACCGAGCGGTAGGCCGGGTTCGGGTCGTTGATCGCGTCGGCGAACTCGCGGATCTTCTCCCGGCTCACCCGGTACGCCGGGGTGGGCGGGTAGCTGCGTCCGACGAAGGACTGGTCGACGGGCATGGACCGAAGATTAGAGGATGCGGCGCGGCCGGCCCTCAACGCTCGTCGGCGCAACGGTGTCGAGCACCGCGAACGGCGTCTCGCCGAACCCCTCGACCCGGGGTCGGCCCCACGGGTCGACGTCGGCCAGCTTCGTCCGCACGCTGGCGTACGGGGTGCGCAGGACGACGCTGCGCGCGCCGCCCCCGGCCAGAGCCGTGACCGCGTCCGACGCCGCCACCCGGCCGGACCAGCAGTAGTGCCCGCTGATGGGGTCGAAGTGGCCGGCCAGGGTGACCTCGACGCCGAGCACGTCGTCGCCGTCGATCAGCTCGGCGGGTCCGCGGTAGCCGTCCTCGCCGGCGGGTTCGTTCTGCACCGGTCAGGCCTGCACAGCGCCGAGGTTCGGCGCACCGAGCGGCAGCGCCTCGTCGTAGCCGAGGTGGACCCCGGCATCGCGGGCGGCACCTTCGAGCATGTGCCAGACACCCGTGCACACGATCTCGGTGAACGCCTCGCGCGGCATGCTGCGGTGCTGCAGCCACCACCCACCGCTGGCTTCGACGAAGCCGACGATCCCGTACGCACCGGGCTCGGCGACGTCACCGGACATCCCGAAGTACACCATGACGATCTTCAGCAGTGCGGCGATCGTGTCGGCGAGGGTCTTCTCGACGGACTCGAGGGACGAGGCGTCGGTGCGGTTGCGCAGGAAGTAGTAGAGGTTCGGGTGCTGGTCGAGCCACCCGACGATCACCCCGATGGCCGCATGGATGATCTCGTGCGGCGTGCTCTGCGGGGTGAGCTGCAGCGTGGGCATCACGCTGTCGAGCACCTGCTGCACGGCGCTCTCGGCGATGGCCTGGCGCAGGTCGTCGCGGTCGCGGAAGTAGCGGTAGAGGACGGTTCGGCTGACGCCGGCCTCCTCGGCGATCTGCTCGGCCGACGCGGCGGCCCCGTAGACGTCGATCGCGTGGACCCCGGCCTCGACGAACGCAGCCCGGCGCTGGGCGCGGTGCTGTGTCCAGCGCAACCGACGGCCGTCGGTGGGCGCGGACTCGCGGTTCGTCGACGCCACGGCATTCCTTGTCATGACACGCTCCTTGCCGACGACGAATCCGCACCGGCTGCGAATCTTCGTCGGATATGTGCGGCAGGTCCGAGTCTACGTCGGGCGTGAAGTGTGTCGACCCCTTCTCTGCGCGGACACACGACAGGCCTCGCCCGGATCGGGCGAGGCCTGCGGCGGTAGTCGAGCGCGCGTCGGCTCAGCGCGTCTCGCGGTGCTCGGTGTGCTTGCCGCAGTTGGGGCAGAACTTGTTCATCGCGAGCCGGTCGGGGTCGTTACGCCGGTTCTTGACGGTGATGTAGTTGCGGTGCTTGCACACCTGGCACGCCAGGGTGA
>CAZZZE010000012.1:16044-19380 GCA_964658365.1 uncultured Jatrophihabitantaceae bacterium | reverse complement strand
CCGAGGAAGGCGAAGTCCCGCCCGCGCGACCACGGCACGTAGTCGTGCGGATGCCAGCTCTTGGCCACCGTGATGTGCCGCTCGAGGTTCTCGGCGACGACGGGCTCGAGCTCGTGGAGCAGGCGGGCCTGGACGCCCTCGGCGGTGCTCGGGGAGGCAAGAACGGTCATGCAACCTACGATACCGTAGGTTTTCTGTGACAGCGGCTGCGTTACCGCGCGTCGAGCAGCGGCTGGGTCGGATCCCACACCGTGCCGTCAGCGGCGTCGCGGCGCCGGCGGGCGATGCCGGACAGCGCTTCGAGCACCACCCGGTTGGCCAGGAACGAGGTGATCTCGGCGTGGTCGTAGGGCGGCGAGACCTCGACGACGTCGACCCCGACAACCGGTAGCTCGTAGGCGATCCGGCGCACGGAGTCGAGCAGTTCGCGGGCGGTGAGCCCGCCCGGCTCCGGTGTGCCGGTGCCGGGGGCGTGCCCCGGATCGCAGACGTCGATGTCGACGGACAGGAACACGCCGTCACAGTCGTCGGTGGCGATCGCGAACGCCTCGGTCAGGCAGTCGGTCAACCCGCGGGCGGTGATCTCGGTCATCTCGTAGGAGCGCATCCGCTGCTGCGCCATCCACGACAGGGTGTCGGGTTCGGGCCAGTAGCCGCGCAGGCCGAGCTGCAGGAACCGGTCGCCGCGCACCGCGCCGGACTCGATCAGCCGGCGCATCGGCTGGCCGTGGCCGATCAACGAGCCGAACTCGATGTCGCCGGTGTCGGCGTGCGCGTCGAAGTGGATCATCGAGACCCGTCCGTGGCCGACGTGCTGCGCCACTCCGGCGGCATCCGGCCAGGCGATGGTGTGGTCGCCGCCCAGGATCACCGGGATCGCACCCGTCGCGGCGACCGTCGACACCGCTTCCTGCAGGTCGCGCACCGAGCGCTCGGCGTCGCCCGAGTACATCAACACGTCACCGGCATCGAAGACCCGCAGGTCGCGCAGGGCATCGACCCGCAGCGCCAGCGAGGGCCGCGAGCCGTCATGGGGCAGGTAGCAGGTCTGGCGGATGTACTGCGGCCCGAACCGGGTGCCCGAGCGGTGTGACGTCCCGCCGTCGAACGGCGCGCCGAGGATCACGACATCGGCGCCGGCGTACGTCGAGGAATCGGCCCAGTCACAGGGATCGACACCGAGGAAGGTGATGTCCGGCCCGAACTGGGGCCCGTAGCGCGGCATGTCGCGATCCTAGGGCGGGTCGCCCGGGCCGAAGACCGCAAATGAGAGGATTCCGCGGTGCTCGCGGCTACCCCCACCACCCCCAGGACACCCCCGTCGAGCGGTCAACGTCCACTGCGGTTCGCCGCCGTGGGGGTCGGCTGCACGCTGCTCTACCTGGTCGTCTATGCCGCCCTGCGCCTCGAGTTCGCTGCCCAGATCTCGAGCCTGCTCGCCCTGCTGATCTCGGCCCTGGCCAACACCGCGCTGAACCGACGGCTCACCTTCGGCCTCGACGGCCGCGCCGGCGTCCGCGAGCACGGGCAGGGTCTGCTCGTCTTCGCGCTCGGTGCCGCGCTGACGAGCGGCGCCTTGGCCCTGCTGCACGCGCACGATCCGCATCCCCGGCGCGTCGTCGAGATCGGCGTCCTGCTCATGGCGACCGCGGTCGCGACCGTCGTGCGGTTCTTCCTGTTCAGCCGCTGGATCTTCGCCGCCCACCGGGACAGCGGCACCCGCAACGGCTCGCACCTCCTCGAGCCGGAGGCCCACGATCCGGCCGACGCAAACAACGACACGGACAGCGACGCAGACGACGACGCAGACGAGCCGGGCCCGCCGCCCGCGACCCTGTTCGGCGTCCCGGGGTGGGCGGTGTCGTCGGCGGTGGTGCTGCTGGTCGTGGCCGCGTGGATGTACCTGCTGATACGCACGTCCAGCCCGGCCCACGACGTCTGGGGGTGGGTCATGGCGGTGACCCTCGGGATCCTGGCGCCCGGTTTCGTGGTCGTGCGCCTCAGCCAGCGCGCCGTGGGTCCGCTGATCGAGGACCTGACGTGGGCGGCCCCGGCGGGCACGCTCGTCGCCCTGTTCGGTTGGTTCCTCGACCGCACGATGCCGGTGGCGATCGCCCCGTGGGCACTGGGGCCGCTGATCGTCCTGATCTGTCTCGCGGTGCCGGCTTCCCGGCGCCGGGTGCTGGCCCGTCCCGGCCCCGGCTGGGGAACCGGGCCGAGCCTCGTGCTCGGCGGCACGATGTTCGTCGCGATGGCCTGGATGGCGCAGACCGGCCTGCGTGCCTACCGCGCCATGCCCGGGCCGCACGGCGTGTCGTACTACCCCGACGTCATGTACCAGCTCGACCTGCTCGGCGAACTGCGCCACCATCTCGTGCCGAGCTACCCGCCGGTCGCCGGGGCATCGCTGTCCTATCACTGGTTCCTCTACGCCGTCGACGCACACCTCACCAGCTCTACCGGCATCGCCTCGTTCGACAGCATCGAGCGCCTCGCCCCGGCGACGCTGGTCCCCGCGATCCTGATGCTGGCCGCGGTCGTCGCGCGGCGTGTCAGCGGCTACGTGTGGGCCGGTCCCGTCGCTGCCGTCCTGCTCGGCGTCCTCGAGATCAGCGAGGTGAGCCGGTGGACCACCGAGGACGGCTCCTCAGGCATCCTGCCCCGGGTCTGGCGCTCGAGCCCCCCGCAGACGATGGGCTGGTTCGCCGCCCTCGCCGCGGCCGGTGCCGTGTGCGGCTTCCTGCGCCGCCACGAGCGCGACCGCGCCGTGCCGGTGCTGCTCATGGTGCCGCTGCTCGTACTCTGCGCCGGCTCGAAGTCCTCCGTGTTGCCCACCCTGGTCGCCGGGGTCGCCTTCACAGCGGCCATCGCCCTGCTGCGCCGGCAGTGGCCGATCGTGCTGCGCTGCGCCCTCACCGGCGTGGCCGGCCTCGTCGTATTCGAGGCGGCGCTACGCACCATCTACGGCAACAGCTCTTACGGCGTTCGGCCGGACTTCCTCGGCGTCGTGCTCAGCCACATCGGGCCGCTGTTCCCGGCCACGGACCGGCCGCCGGGAGTGGCCCAGCTGGAGGTCCACAACTACGCCACCATCTCCATCGCCACGGCCACCGCGCTGTTCCTCCTACCGTTGCTGCCCCGGCTGCTCGGGTTGTTCTTCCAGGTGCGCTACCGCCCGGCCGACCCCGCGGGCTGGTTCTGCCTCGGTGTCGCGCTCGCCGGCTTCGCGCTGGCCCTGGCGACCCGGCACCCCGCCGGCAGCGAGATCTACTTCATGCTCTCCGCGTACCCGATCGGCGTCGTCGGCGCCGCGAGCGGCCTCGTGCTGGCCGGTCG
>CAZZZE010000012.1:7051-15944 GCA_964658365.1 uncultured Jatrophihabitantaceae bacterium | reverse complement strand
GCGCTGCTGCTCGCCGTCGTCTGCCTGCTGCTCGGCTCCGGGTTGTTCGACATGGGGCTGCAGTTCCGCGGCACGGTCTCGCCCGTCCAGGGCAGCCCTAAAGCGGTGCGGGCGCCGACCGCGGCGGTCATCCGCAACGGCACCCTGCCGACCCGCCGCGACGCCTTCGCCGCCGGCCTCTACGTGCAGCACCACAGCGCCGTCGACGACGTGGTGATCACCAACATGTACTGCCGCTTCGACCGTGTCTCGCGTGCGACCCTCGGCCGGCCGTGCGACCCACGTAACTTCGTCGCGTCCGCCCTCACCGAGCGGCACACGCTGATGGGCGGGTGGGCCTACAGCGACCGCACGCTCGGCGACAAACGCATCCCCAAGGTCCTCTACCGCAACCTGCCGTTCTGGGACAGGTCGCTCTACGACCAGAACTACGCCTCCTTCGCCCATCCCACCAAGGCACTGCTGGACACCTTCTACACCCAGCACCACGCGCGGTGGATGTTCATCGACCTGCGCGACAAACCCGTCGCGGTCGCCGCCCTCGACCGGCTCGCCGTCCTGCGCTTCAAGGGCCCTACCACTGCGGTATGGGAGCTGAGAGCACCGTGACGCGCCTTCCCGGGACCGACGCCGGCTGTGCCTATCCTGGCCCGATGCAGGTGCTCTCGGTCGTCGTCCCCATCTACAACGAGGAAGCCGTCCTGCCGATCTTCGCCGAGCGGCTCAGGCCCATCCTGGACGCCCTCGACACGAGCTACGAGGTCGTGGCAGTCGATGACGGCAGCAGCGACGCCACTCCGGTCATGCTGCAGCGCATGCTGCGCGAGTGGCCCGAGCTCCGGGTCGTGCGCCTGCGGGCCAACGCGGGTCACCAGGCCGCGATCTCGGCCGGTATCCGCGCCGCCGTCGGCGACTACGTGGTCACCATCGACGCCGACCTGCAGGACCCGCCCGAGACGATCGCCACCATGCTGCAGGTCGCGCGCGACGAGAAGGTCGACGTCGTCTACGGCGTGCGTTCCGATCGCTCCAGCGACACGGTGTTCAAGCGCCAGACCGCGAACGCCTACTACCGGCTCATGGGGCGCGCCGGCGCCACCGACGCACCCCGCTCGGCGGGCGATTTCCGGCTGATGTCGCGGGCCACGGTCGACGCGGTCAACGCCCTGCCCGAGCACCATCGCGTCCTGCGGCTGGTCGTGCCGGCGCTCGGATTCCCCTCCGCCGTCGTCGAGTACCGGCGCGACGAGCGGGCCGCCGGCGAGTCCAAGTACTCGCTCGCGCACATGGTCCGGCTCTCGCTCGACAGCATCACGTCGTTCTCGATCATGCCCTTGCGCATGGCCACCTGGTTCGGCCTGCTCGGCAGCGTGGTCGCCATCGGCCTGCTGGTCTTCGCCGTGGTGGCCGAGGTCGCGGGCAACACCGCGCCGGGTTGGACGTCGATCGTGATGGCCGTCGCCGGGTTCGGCGCCCTGCAACTGCTGTGCCTCGGGATGCTGGGCGAGTACGTCGGCCGCTCCTACCTGATGATGCAGGGGCGGCCCACCTACTTCGTCGCCTACGACTCGGCGGCGACGACCGTGCGCGCCGACGACGCACCGGGCGCCGCGACCGACGAGGCGGACGATGACTCCACCGAACTGGAGGCGGGCCGCCGAGCGGTCACGAACAGGGTGACACCGGGCAACCTCCGCAGCGGCAGGTAGCGCTCGAGCCGGATAACGAATCCCAGCGCGGCGTTCAGCAGCCGCGGCACGTGCTCGAGGTCACTGCCCGACTTCGAGCGCCGGCGCAGCGAGACGAGCGGGCGCATCAGGACGTTCCACGACGTCATCGGCTCGACCGTGAACCCGGCACCGCGCAAGAGGTCGCCGAGGGTCTGGCGGGTGTAGCGGCGGACGTGGTCGACGGCCTCGTCGTGCGCGGACCACAACTTGGGGTCGCACGGTACGGCGACCAGGAACGTCCCACCGGGACGCAGGGCCCGGAAGATCTCGGCCACGGCGCTCTTGTCGGCGGGGATGTGCTCGAGGACGTCGTAGGCGACGACCAGGTCGACCGACTCCGTGCGCACCGGCAGCGATGTCGCGTCGCCGCGCACCACGCTCAGTCCCCGGGCGGCTGCGACCTCGGCCCCGCCTGCGCTGTACTCGACCGCGCAGGACGTCCAGCCGTGGTCGCGCAGGACGCGGGTGTTCCCCCCGGCCGCTGCGCCGACGTCGAGCGCGAACCCGGGCGTCAACCCGCGTACGCGGCGCGCGAGCATGTCGCGCCGCTCGGCGTACCACCAGTGCTTGTCCTCGAGCTCGGCCAGCCGAGCAATCTCCGTGGCTTCCACGCCGGACAGTGTGCCATCGATGAAAGATGGATGTGGGAGCTGAGAACAGCGAGCCTTCAGGAGTCGAAGCCGAGGCCGAGCCGGTCGAGCGTGCGCAACCACGGTCCCCGACGCCCCTGGTTGCGGTCGGCGCGGGCCAGCCCCCGGCGGGTCAGCTCTATCCCTGCCCAGCGCAGCGGTTCCGGAGGGAACGGCAGCGGGCGCGAGCGGATCGCCCGCAGCCGCAGCGCTTCGGAGTCCCGCCCGTCGAGCAGGTCGAGCGCGACCTGCGCACCGAAGCGGGTCGCGCCGACCCCGAGCCCGGTGTAGCCGACGCTGTAGGCCACCCGGCCCGACAGCGCGGTGCGCTGGAAGGCGAAGAAGCGGGTGGACGTGTCGATGGCACCGCCCCAGCGGTGCGTGAACCGCAGCCCGTCGAGCTGCGGGAACGTCTCGAAGAACTGGCGGGCCAGCAGCTCGAAGGTGGCCGGGCGCTCGTCGAGTTCGTCGCGCAGGCCGTTACGCCAGTGATAAATCGCGTCGTAGCCACCCCACAGGATCCGGTTGTCGGCAGTGAGCCGGTAGTAGTGGAACTGGTTGCTGACGTCGCCGATCCCCTGCCGGTGCCGCCACCCCACGCTCTCGAGCTGCGCTCGTGACAGCGGCTCGGTGACGAGCACGTAGTCGTACACCGGCACGGTGAACGGGCGCATCCGGCGCAGCACGCCGGGGAACGCGCTGGTGGCCAGGACCGCCCGGGCACTGTGCACCCGGGCGTAGTCGGTGGCAAGCCGGACGCCCGGGCCGTCGCGGTGCACCGAGCGCACCGGCGTGTTCTCGGCGATCCGCACGCCGAGCGACAGGCACGCCGCCCGAAGGCCCCAGGCGAGGCGCGCCGGGTCGACGAGCGCGGTGCGCTCGCGGTGCCAGGCCGCACCGACGTAGGTGGGTGAGGCAACCTCGGCGCGCACCGCGTCGGCGTCGAGGAACTGCGCGTCGTGGCCGTACGCGCAGGCCTGCTCGACACCCTCGTGCAGCCACGGGAGCTGGTGTTCGGCGGTGGCGACCTCGAGCTCGCCGGTGCGCGCGAAGTCGCAGTCGATGCCGTAGCGCGACAGCGTCTTCTCGAGGGCGTCGAGGTTGTCGCTGCCCAGCCGTTCCAGCGTGGCCATGTCGTCGGGGAAGCGGCTGAGCCCATTGTCCAGGCCGTGGGTGAGGCTGGCCGCGCAGAACCCGCCGTTGCGCCCGGACGCCGCCCAGCCGCAGGTGCGGGCGTCGAGCAGCAGGACGTCGCGCGACGGGTCGCTCTCCTTGGCCAGCAGCGCCGTCCAGAGCCCGGTGTAGCCGCCGCCGACGACGGTCAGGTCGGCGCGCGCCGGGCCGACCAGCGGCGCGGCCGGCTCCGGGGCCAGCGGCGAGTCGAGCCAGAACGACGTCGGTGTCGAGTCGGCCAGTGAGGGATGCACGGGGCTCACGCGCGCCGGCGCCTGCCCACGATCGCGCCGCCGACCGCGACCAACACCCCGAACAGGAAGATCAACGTGCCGAACACGTTGACCTGCGGCGGGATGCCGACGCGCGACGCGCCGTAGACGTACAGGGGGAACGTCTGGGTGTTGCCGTTCACGAAGCTGGTGATGATGTAGTCGTCGATGGACAGCGCGAAGGCCAGCAGCGCACCGGCCAACACCCCGGGCATCAGCGAGGGCAGGGTCACGCGCAGGAAGGTCGTCACCGGCCCGGCGCCGAGATCGCGGGACGCCTCCTCCAGCGACGGGTCGAGACCCGCCATCCGCGCCCGGACGGTGACGGCCACGTAGGCGAGGCTGAACATCACGTGCGCGATCACGATGGTGACGTCGCCGCGCTGCACCCCGAGGGTCAGGAACAGGCTCAGCAGCGAGGCGCCGAGCACGATCTCCGGCGCGGCGATGTTGGCGAACAGGAGCAGGTTCACCGACCCCGACCCGCGGAACTTCGAGCGACCAAGGGCGTAGCCGAGCAGCGTCCCGATGACCGTGGCGATGACGGTCGAGATCGCGGCGATCCGCAGCGAAGTGAGGAAGGCGTCCGTCAGCTGGGAGTTGTCGAACAGCCGCCGGTACCACTTGAGGGTCAGGCCCTGCATGGTGGTGTTCTGCTTGCTCTTAGTGTCGTTGAAGCCGAAGACGATCATGACGACGATGGGGAACGACAGCCACGCGATCACCGCCCAGCCCCAGGTCGGCAGTAGCCAGCGACCGTGCACCCGCCGGGGCCTGCGCGCCGGAGCGGCGACGGCGGGCGGCCGAACGACCTGGCTCGTGACGGTGCTCATCAGCGCCCCGCCGCTTCGAGGACGTCCTCGGTGCCCAACAACCGCGCGTACACGAACACCCCGACGAGCAGCGCCGCCATCAGGATGAACGACAGCGAGGCGGCCAGCGGGTAGTCGAGGTTGGTGAAGTACGCGGTCTGGATGTTGTTGCCGATCATGGTCGTCCCCGGGCCGCCGAGGATGGTCGCGTTGACGTAGTCGGAGGCGACCGGGACGAAGGTGAGCAGCACGCCGGCGAAGACGCCGGGCAGCGACAGCGGGACGACGACCTTGCGCAGCGCGGTCCACTTCGTCGCGTACAGGTCACCGGCGGCCTCGAGCAGCGCCGGGTCGACGCGCTCGAGCGAGGAGTAGATCGGCAGCACCATGAACGGCAGGAAGTTGTAGACCAGTCCCCCGACGACTGCTGTGGGCGTCTGCAGGATGTGCGCGTCGTCGGAGATCAGCCCGAGGTGCTTGAGGGGGCCGAGCACCATCCCGTTGTCGGACAGGATGAATCCCCAGGACTGGGTGCGAATCACGAACGACACGAAGAACGGCAGGAGCAACAGGAAGAGCAGGCTCGACTTGTGGGACCCGCCGCGGAAGGCGATCCAGTAGGCGACCGGGTACCCGATCGCGATGCACAGCACGGTGGCCACCAGCCCGTAGACGAGCGAGCGGACCAGTTGCGTGTGATAGGAGTTCCACGCGGTGACGTAGGTGTGGACGTGGAACGTCTGGGTGAAGCCGTTCTGCACGTCGCCGGTCATCGTCGACACCGACAGCATCACGATCGTCGGGATGACGAAGAAGATCGCGAGCCACAGCCATCCGGGCAGTACCAGCAGGTACGGCGCGAGGCGGGACGCGAGCCGGGACCTGCGGCCGGGCTGTCGCGAGGACTGCACTGGACCCTGCGGCTCCGGGGGCGAGTCCGCGGGCCGCTCGACGACGGCGGTCATGACTGGTAGACGGGCTGGAAGAGGGCGTCCCAGGTCTTCTGTTCGGCATCGCTGAGCACCCGGTAGCGGTGCAGCTTCGCGAAGTCGCTCTCGGACGGGAAGATCAGCGGGCTCTTGGCGACGATCTCGAGCGCCTTGCGATCGGCACCGCTGGCGGCCTGCGCGTCCTTCTCGATATAGGCCGCCGCGTCGGCGACCGGGGTGATGTAGTTGACGTACTCGGCGATGAGCGCCGCGATGTTCGGCTGGTACACGTAGTCCATGTAGATCATCGCGTCGAGCGGGTGCGCGGCATGCTGCGGGATGCACATGTTGTCCGACCAGTACATCGCGCCTTCGTCGGGCACCACGAACTCGAGGGACGGGTTGTCGAGCTTGGCCTGATAGATGTCGCCCGACCACGCCATCGTCGCCCAGAGGTCCCCCGACTTGAGCGGAGCGATGTAGTCCTGCTCGTAGTACTTGCGCACCAAGGGCTGCTGCTTCTTCAGCCAGGCCGCCGCCTTCTGCCATTCCGCCGGCGTGCTGGTCTCCGGTACGGCGCCGACCGCGAGCAGAGCGCAGCCGGGCATGTCCTCGGTGTCGCCGAACATGCCGATCTTGCCGCGCAGTTTCGGGTCCTGCAGATCCTGCCAACTGTTGATCGTGTGGCCGACCTTGTGCGGGTCGTAGCCGATGCCGGTGATCCCGGATTGCCAGGGCATCGTGTAGGCGTTGCCGCGGTCGTAGCTCGGGTCTTTCGCGAGGTTGCTCGCGTGCTGGTAGAAGTTCGTCATCCGGTTCTGGTCGAGCGGGATCAGGAAGTCCTGTTCGATCAACTTGTCCAGGTAGCGCCCGTTGGTGATGACGATGATGTCCTTGCCGATGCTCTCGCCCTGCGCCAGCACCGGTTCGACCTTGCCGTAATAGGTGTCGACCTGCTGGATGCCCTCGGTGTAGGTGACCTTGATGCCGGTCGCCTTGGTGAACATGTCGAGCGTCGGGTGGTCGCTGTCCTTCGCGCCGACGTCGATGTAGAGCGGCCAGTTCTCGAAGTTCAGCCGGCCGGTCTTCTTCTGTTTCGCCCAGAACGCGGCGATCGCCTCGCGGGCGTCCTGCAGCGTGCCGGCCTTGCCCGAGGACTTGGTTCCGGAGATGCCGCAGCCGCTCAGGGCCAGGCCGAGCGCGGACAGGCCACCCAGCTGCAACATCTGACGCCGGGAGACCCGGCCCTGTGTCAGCCCGCGAACCAGATCCGCCGGCAGCCGGTCGTCACTCATGCCGACACCCCCGACTCGACGAGCTCTGCGTCGACCTCGGCCACTGCGGACGCTTCGGTGACCAGCGGCAGGGTGTGCTCGGGCCGCCAGGACAGCCACACCAATTGACCGCGCTCTGCGATGTCGTCGGCGTCGGAGGCGTTCTGCAGGAAGACGAGCAGGTCGCTGCCGCCGGCGGTGGTGATCGCGTACTGGGTCGACGTGCCCAGGTAGACGACCTCGGCCACGGTGCCGCGGATCGCGCAGCGACCGGCTGCCGGGCGCTCGACGCCGAGCACGATCTTCTCCGGCCGGACGGTGACGTCGAGCGGCTGTCCGACGACCGCGCCCACCGACGCAGCATCCGGCGCGATCAGGCATTCCTCGGGCGGTGTGTCGATGACCGCGGTGTCACCGTCCATGCTGGCCACGGTGCCGGTGAGCAGGTTGGACGTGCCGATGAAGCCGGCGACGAAGCGGGTGCGCGGGCGTTCGTAGACCTCGCGCGGCGAGCCGAGCTGCTCGATGCGCCCGGCGTTCATGACGACCAGCCGGTCCGACATCGTCAGCGCCTCGTTCTGGTCGTGGGTGACGAAGATGAACGTGATGCCGACCTCGCGCTGGATGCGCTTGAGTTCGATCTGCATGGCCTGGCGCAGCTTGAGGTCGAGCGCGGCCAGCGGTTCGTCGAGCAGCAGGGCACGCGGTCGGTTCACCAGCGCCCGGGCCAGCGCGACCCGCTGCTGCTGACCGCCGGAGAGCTCCTTGGGACGGCGGTCGGCCTTGGTGTCGAGCTGGACGAGGTCGAGCATCTCGCCGACCCTGGTGCGGATCTCGGCCTTGCCGATCGACTTGCGCTCGAGGCCGAAGGCGATGTTGTCGAACACCGACATGTGCGGGAACAGCGCGTAGGACTGGAAGACCATGTTGACGTCACGGTGGTTGGGCGGCACCCCGACGACATCGCGGCCGTGCAGCAGGATCTGACCCTCGCTGGGCTCCTCGAACCCGCCGATCATGCGCAGCGTGGTCGTCTTGCCGCAGCCGGACGGGCCGAGCAGGGAGAAGAATTCGCCCTCGCCGATCGTCAGGTCGACCCGCTCGACGGCGGTCACCGTGCCGCGGCGCGAGACGAAGCGCTTGGCGATGCCGACCAGTTCGATGGCGGTGGACGTGCTGTTCGTGGCCAACAAATTCCCCCAGTGCTCGATCGATCCGGATGTCGGCGTCAGACCGACGGCTCCCCCACCGGCGCGGACGACGCCGTCGGCGTCGGAGTCGCCAGCTCGGCCAGCTCGGCGTCGCGGTGGCGCTTGCCCATGGCCCAGAAGGCGACCGCGATCGCGGTGAACAGCGCCAGCGGCACCAGTTCGGTGAACAGGTAGGTCCACTTCTCGCCGGCGTGCCACTGGTCGGGCAGGTAGGCACCGCTGAACCAACCGTCGCCCAGGCCGGGGAAGAGCAGCTCGACGCTGCAGAACACGATGGCGCCGGTGGACAGGACGGTCATCAGCGGCAGCATCGGCGCGCGGAAGGCACCGTCGTCCACCGCACCGCGCCGGCGCAGCACCCAGGTCGCCGGGAAGATGCCGAGGTAGCTGATCAGCGTGGTCGAGATCGCCAGGTTCAGGGCGACGTCGAAGAACTTGGCGGCGTTGCCGTTGGTGATGTAGAGCGTGGCCACGAACACCGCGGTGGACACGACGCCGGACAGGATGTTCACCCGCGTCGGCGTGCCGAACCGGTCGGAGAAGCGCCCGAGCCAGCGCGGCCCCGCGCCGTCGTAGCAGGAGACCGCGAGGGTGCGGTCGGAGCCCATGATCCAGGTCAGGCCGGACGTGAACGCCACGATGAGGATCAGCACGGCCATGGCCCAGCCCAGGACCGTGCCGGAGCTGGACAGGTGCGAGGTGACGGTGCCGTCCTTGGCGGTGGTGATGTGGCCGCCGAAGACGGTGAGGGCCTGCTTGATCGCATCGGGGAAACCGCTCAGCCCGCTGGCCTGCGCGGCGGGCAGCACCAGCAGGATGCCGAGCACGGGCAGCCCGTAGAGCAGCGTGGTGGCCACGACGGA
>CAZZZE010000012.1:0-6951 GCA_964658365.1 uncultured Jatrophihabitantaceae bacterium | reverse complement strand
GCGCCGATGGTGGCGATCCACTTGCCGATGCGGAAGGACAGCACCGCGAACAGCACCCCGAGCCAGATGAACGGGATGCCGAGCAGGTAGTAGCCGAGGTGCCCGTAGTCGTTGCCGCCGTGGAAGAAGGTGATGAAGCCACCCATGGCCGTGCCGACGAGCGTGCCACCCATCCAGACCGGGTTGGTGACCCAGTAGAAGAAGTTGTTCACCGCACCCGCGAGGTGGCCGAACGCCATCCGTACCCAGACGTACGGTCCGCCCTCGTCGGTGAACCGCGCGCCGAGTTCGGCGAGCAGCAGCGCGGACGGGATCGCGAACAGCAGCACGCTGACGATCAACCAGGTGAAGCCGGCGCCGCCCTGCGTGGCGAGCGTGCCGAGGCCGTCGACGCCCACCAGGGTGCACACGAGGAAGAAGAAGATGTCCGACCGGCCGAAGTGCTTCTGCAGCTTCGCCTTCTCGACCACCGCGTCCGGTGCGACCGTTGCTCCCGGTATGCGTTCGGCAATGGCCATGGGTTCATCCTCCGTTGGCTCGGACAACTGATCGCACACTCTGGCCCGCTTCTGTTACCAGCGAATTACGTCGTCGATGTCCGGTTTCTACTACGGATTCGCTTGTCAAACCAGACTTTGACGGGGCAAACTCGTCGCCATGACCCGATCCCAGCCGCGCGGTGGGCTCGACGACGTCAGCATGGCGATCATCAAGGAGTTGCAGCAGGACGGCCGTCGGGCCTACGCCACGATCGGCAAGGCCGTCGGATTGTCCGAGGCCGCGGTCCGCCAGCGCGTCCAGAAGCTCGTCGACGCGGGGGTCATGCAGATCGTCGCGGTCACCGATCCCATGCAGCTCGGCTTCGCCACCCAGGCGATGATCGCCATCTCCGTCACCGGGGACGTCGAGCGGGTCGCCGCCGACCTCGAGAAGCTCGACGAGGTCGACTACATCGTCGTCACCGCAGGGTCGTTCGACCTGCTCGCGGAGGTGGTCGTCGAGGACGACGCGCACCTGCTCACGCTGGTCAACGGCCGGATCCGTGCGATCACGGGAGTCACCCGCACCGAGTCCTTCCTCTACCTCAAGCTCGTCAAGCAGACCTACAACTGGGGCGCCCGCTAATGCGTGGCGTTCCCGTCAGGAGCCAGTCATGACCACCACGCCCGTCGAGCCGACCGTCGGCCAGCACGGCACTCAGACCTTCGACTCCGACGACCTGTCGGCGAAGGCCCGCGAGCACCTGTGGATGCACTTCACCCGCATGTCGTCCTACGCGCAGGCACCCGTGCCGACGATCGTGCGCGGCCGGGGAGCACGCATCTACGACGTCGGCGGCCGCGAGTACCTCGACGGGCTGGCCGGGCTGTTCGTCGTCCAGGCCGGGCACGGGCGCGAGGAGCTCGCCCGCGCCGCCTACGACCAGGCCAAGGAACTCGCGTTCTTCCCGCTCTGGTCCTACGGGCACCCGCCGGCCATCGAGCTCGCCGACCGGCTCGCGTCCTACGCCCCCGGTGACCTGAACAAGGTCTTCTTCACCACCGGCGGCGGCGAGGCGGTCGAGACCGCGTGGAAGCTGGCCAAGCAGTACTTCAAGCTCGTCGGCAAGCCGATGAAGCACAAGGTGATCAGCCGTGCGGTGGCCTACCACGGCACCCCGCAGGGCGCGCTGTCGATCACCGGCATCCCCGACGCGAAGAAGTACTTCGAGCCGCTCGTCCCTGGCGCGCACAAGGTGCCGAACACGAACTTCTACCGTGCGCCCGAGCACGGCGACGACCTCGAGGCCTTCGGCCGCTGGGCCGCCGACCAGATCGACCACGCCATCGAGATGGAGGGCCCCGACACCGTCGCCTGCGTGTTCCTCGAGCCGGTGCAGAACTCCGGCGGCTGCTTCACTCCCCCGCCGGGTTACTTCCAGCGCGTCCGCGAGATCTGCGACAAGCACGACGTCCTGCTCGTGTCCGACGAGGTCATCTGCGCGTTCGGCCGGCTCGGCACCATGTTCGGCTGCGACAAGTTCGGCTACGTCCCGGACATGATCACCTGCGCCAAGGGCCTGACCAGCGGGTACTCCCCCATCGGCGCCTGCATCGTCAGCGATCGGATCGCCGCACCGTTCTGGACCGGCGACGCGTCGTTCCCGCACGGCTACACCTTCGGCGGGCACCCGGTGTCGGCCGCGGTCGCGATGGCCAACCTCGACATCTTCGAGCGCGAGGGCATCACGCAGCACGTGCTGCAGAACGAGGGCGCCTTCCGCTCGACTCTCGAGAAGCTGCTCGACCTGCCGATCGTCGGCGACGTCCGCGGCGACGGCTACTTCTACGGCATCGAGCTCGTCAAGGACAAGGCCACCAAGGAGACCTTCGACGACGACGAGTCCGAGCGGCTGCTGCGCGGGTTCATGTCCAAGGCACTGTTCGACGGCGGCCTGTACTGCCGCGCCGACGACCGCGGCGACCCGGTCGTCCAGCTCGCGCCGCCGTTGATCATCGGTCAGCCCGAGTTCGACGAGATCGAGGGCGTCCTGCGCTCGGTGCTCACCGAGGCGTGGGCACGCCTCTAACCTGCTCGCACACCCGCGACCCGAGGAGCCTGGTTTGGCCGCATCAGCCGTAGCGTCCACGTCCGACCGCGCCAACAAGGGCCTGAAAGGCGGTGCCCTGGGGCTCGTGTCCAGCGTCGTCATCGGCGTGGCCTCGACGGCCCCGGCCTACAGCCTGGCCGCGACGCTCGGGTTCATCGTCGCGTTCGTGGGCCTGCAGTCGCCGATCATCGTGCTGCTGGCGTTCGTCCCGATGCTGTTCACCGCGGTCGGGTACGCCCAGCTGAACAAGGTCGACCCCGACTGCGGCACGACGTTCACGTGGGCCACCCGGGCATTCGGGCCCAAGACCGGCTGGCTGGGTGGCTGGGGCATCATTGCCGCCGACATCCTGGTGATGGCATCGCTGGCGCAGGTCGCTGGGCAGTACTGCTTCCTGCTGTTCAACGCAGACGGCATCGGCAGCGACCCCACCAACGGCTGGGTGTTCCTGGTCGGCATCGTGTGGATCGCGGTGATGACCTACATCTGCTACGTCGGCGTGGAGCTGTCGGCGATGCTGCAGAAGATCCTGCTGACCGTCGAGCTCATCGTGCTGCTCGTCTTCTCGGTCGTCGCGCTGGTGAAGGCCTACAGCTCGAGCGCGCCGGCCGGGTCGCTGCACATCAGCGCGTCGTGGTTCAACCCGTTCGACATCGCGTCGGTCTCGGACTTCGTGCGCGGCCTGATCCTGATGCTGTTCATCTACTGGGGCTGGGACAGCGCGGTGTCGGTGAACGAGGAGACCGACGACCCCTCGCGGACGCCGGGACGCGCCGCCGTCATCTCGACCGTCATGCTCGTCGTCACCTACATCCTGCTGACCCTTGCTGCGCAGTCGTTCGCCGGCGTCGGCGAGAAGGGCACAGGGCTCGCTAACCCCAAGAACGTCGGCGACGTGCTGTCGGTGTTGGGCAAAGCGGTGTTCGGCAGCAGCGGGTTCGGCAGCTTCATGAGCCACCTGCTGATCCTCATGGTGCTGACCTCGGCCGCCTCGTCGACGCAGACCACGATCCTGCCGACCGCCCGCACGTCACTGTCCATGGCCGTCTACCGGGCCATCCCCCGGGTCTTCGCCAAGGTCCACCCGAAGTACCTGACGCCGACCGTGTCGACGATCGCCTTCGGTGCGCTGTCGATCGCGTTCTACGCGGCGCTGAACTTCCTGACCACCAACACGATCAACCTCATCGGCGACGTCGTGTCCGCTCTCGGCATGATGATCGCCTTCTACTACGGCCTGACCGGGTTCGCGTGCGCCTGGTACTTCCGCAAGCAGCTGCGAGCCAGCGCCCGCAACTTCTTCGTGCAGGGGCTCATCCCGCTCCTCGGCGGGCTGATGATGTTCGGTGCTCTCGCGTGGAGCCTGCACGACGACTGGCTCGCGCCCAGCGACGTCAGCACGTCCTACACCGGTTGGACGATGGGCTTCTGGCCGCACTGGCACATCGGCGGCGTGTTCCTGATCGGCATCGGGACGTTCGTCATCGGCATCGTGCTGCTCGCGGTCTACCGGGTGATCGCGCCGGCGTTTTTCCGCGGCGAGACGCTGAACGCCGACACCCCCACGATGGTGCCGGATGCGCCCGAGCTGTCGGCGGCGACGACTCCGCTGTGACCGTCCGGGTCGCGGTGGTCGGCGCGGGCATCGCCGGTGCGGCGTGCGCCAACGCCCTGGGAGCGGCCGGCGTCGAGGTCGACGTGCTCGACCGCGGCCGGGCGCCCGGTGGCCGGATGGCCTCGCCGACCGTGCACGGCCGGCGGGTCGACGTCGGGGCGGCGTACTTCACGGCGAAGGACCCGGACTTCGCCGGGCTGCTCCATGGCTGGGCGCGACTCGGCCTGGCCCGGGAGTGGACGGACACCTTCGACGCGTTCGACGCGGACGGCCGCAGCGCGAAGGCGGGCCCGACGCGCTGGAGCGCGCCCGGCGGCCTGCGCAGCCTGGTCCGAGACCTGTGGCCGGAGCCGTCGCTCCAACGCGAGATCACCGATCTCGCGCAGCTCGACCACGATGCCGTCGTGCTGGCCATGCCCGACCCGCAGGCCGCCCGGCTCGTCGAGCCCGAGGGTTTCGCGTGGGTCGACTACGACCCGGTGATCGCGGTGGCGCTGGGTTACGAGCGGCGGGCGTGGTCGTTCGACGCCGCGTTCGTCAACGACGACCCCGACGTCTCCTTCCTCGCCGACGACGGCGCGCGGCGCGGCGACGGGGCGCCCGTGCTGGTCGCGCACACGACGTCGGAGCTGGCCCGTCGGCACCTCGATGACCCCGCCGCGGCGGCCGCCCCGGTGGCCGACGCCGTGGCCCGCCTGGTGGGGCTGCCGGTGCCGCAATGGACGCACGTCCACCGATGGACGTTCGCCAAGCCGGCCGGCACGCACGGCGGCGCGCCGTACGGCCTGGTCGACGGCGAGCGGCCGGTGGGGCTGTGCACCGACTCGTGGTGCCCCGAGGGTTCGCCGCGCGTCGAGTCGGCCTGGCTGTCCGGCCGCCGGCTCGGCGTCGAGCTGGCCCACCGCCTGGCCTGACTCCGTCCCGACCCGGGTTGTGGTCACTTCGGTCCGGTGGTGGTCACGCACGAGCGCCCACTACCTGACCGAAGTGACCACCGCCCGGCGGACGCCGGCCGGCTGGTGCGCGGCGGTCAGCCGGCGACCCGGATCGTCACCGTCGCGGTGAGCACCGGGTCGTCGACGCGGTCGGTGTGGACGGCGAGGTACTCACCGTCGTCCTGCTGGCCGTTCGGCAGGGTCTTGGCGTGCAGCGTGAAGGGCGGCGTGTCGTTCGACAGCCCGTCGATGCCGAAGTCGTTGTCGTTGCTGACCACGAGGGTCTTCCCGCCGTCGAGCGCCGCGACGCCCTCGACCTTGTCGTGGCCGAAGAACCCGCCGGTCGGGTCGAGGCGGGTGACCAGCCCGCCGAGGTCGACGTCGAGCTTCTTGCTGGCCGGGGTGATGTGCGCGGCGGCCAGGGTCGCGCTCGCCTCGGCAGTTGTCGCCTTGCCGACCAGCGCCTCGATGGACTTGCCGCCTACCAGCAGGCCGCCCTTGCTCGCGTCGTAGGTCGCGCCCGGCACGGACGCATCCGGGCCGATGTCGGTGGCATCGCGCAGGTCGGCGACGTAGAGCTTCTTGAACGCGTTCGGCTCGACGTTCCCGTCGCGCTCGTCGATCACGAACGTGTGGTCGGACAGCGCGGTGATCTCGCTGACCGCCGAGCTCGTGGACGCCGGGTCGTCGAGCAGGTAGACGTACTCGTGCTCGGCGAACGTCCGCAGGTCGATGGTCACGATGCGCAGGGCCGGGACGTTGCTCGGCTTCTTGGTGAGGTCGGGCTGCTGCAGCGCCGACTGCATGATGCCGACGAGCGTGTGGCCGTCGGGCGTCACCGTCAGACCCTCCATGCCCTTGTTCGGCACCCGGTTGGCCAGCTCGCGCGGCAGCGAGTGGTCATACGGCGAGAGCCGGCTGATCTGCTTGCCGGTGCTGTCGAAGTGGGTGATGAACGGGCCGTACTCGTCGGACACCCAGAACGTGCCGTCGCGCAGGGCGACAAGGCCCTCGGGGTCGTAGCCGGTGTCGCTGCAGGGCAGCGTCGTGCCGTTCAGGTCGGTGATCGTCTCGCCGGTGTTCGCCGCGCAGTTCACCTGACCGTCGTAGGGCGTGCCGTCGGTCGCGTGCAGCGGGATGCTCCTGATCAGCGTCGCCTTGCCGTGCACCAGCCGGAACTCGCCGATGGCCGGGTCGAACGAAGGCAGCGGCTCGACCTTGGTGCCGTTCGGCCCGTCGGCGTTCGGGCCGCGATCGGTGAGGCCGTAGTAGACGTCCTTGCTGCCCGGCTTGGCCGTGAACGACGAGCCGTATGCCCCGCCGGTGATCTTGACGCCGCCAATCGTGGCGAGCGGGGCGAGGTCGGTCCGGTACAGGTCCACAGCGTCGGACGTGCCGTAGCTGAACGAGTCGGTGCCGGTGAATCCGGCCGCTGGGGTGTAGCTGAACGAGCCGTCGGCATGCAGGTCCAGCGTGCCGTGCGCTGTCGGGGTGTGGCGGACGACGGTGCTGAGACCGCCACGGTCGTTACGCAACACTCCCGGTCCGCTCACGGTGAGCGTGCTGCCTGCCCGCACGCGGTACGAGTCGCCGTTGGCGCGCGCGCCGCCGTGTGACGAGGCGGCCGAGGCCAGTCCGGTACAGGCCAGGGTGGCGACGGCGAACGCCGCGATGCCGAGAGTGAGCACGGTGCGAGGGGACTGCGTCATGCCCGAGACGCTCTCGCGCGCAGGTGACCGCGCGGCGTCGTCGAGGTGACCGGTGAGCGAAGGCTGGCGTCAGCGACGCTGGCAGGTTCCCCACCCCGTTCC
>CAZZZE010000011.1:0-19590 GCA_964658365.1 uncultured Jatrophihabitantaceae bacterium | reverse complement strand
CGACCGCGGTCGGCGCGCTCGCCGGGTTCACGGGGGGTATCACCGCCGCGCGCCGCCGCGAGGAGCTCGGCACCTCGCTCGAGCGCCGCGGCGCCCGCATCGTCTACGGCCCGGCCATCCGCATCGTCCCGCTCACCGACGACAGCGAGCTGCTCGACGCGACGAAGCGCTGCCTGGCCGGTCGGCTGGACTTCGCGGTGGCCACCACTGGTGTGGGGTTCCGCGGCTGGATGGACGTCGCAGACTCGTGGGGGCTCAAGGAGTCGATCGTCAGCACGCTGGACAGCGCCACCATCCTCACCCGCGGACCCAAGGTGCGCGGTGCGGTGCGGGCGGCCGACCTGCGCGAGGAGTGGTCGCCGGAGTCCGAGTCCAGCACCGAGGTGCTCGAGCACATGCTCAGCCACTACGACCTCGCCGGCAAGCGCGTCGCGATCCAGCTCCACGGCGAACCGCTGCGCGACCTCGTCTACGCGCTGCGTGCCGCCGGCGCCGACGTCATCGAGGTGCCGGTCTACCGCTGGGAACCGCCCGAAGACCCCGCCCCGCTGCACCGGCTCGTCCACCTCGTAGCCACCGCCGACGTCGACGCAGTCACGTTCACCAGCGCGCCAGCGGCCGTGAACTTCCTGCGCACCGCCGACGAGCGCGATTCCGGTGCGGCAGTGCGCGCGGCCCTGCGCGGGCCGGTGCTCGCCGCTGCCGTTGGCCCGGTGACCGCCGCACCGCTGGTGGCCGCCGACATCCCCGTCGTCGCGCCCGAGCGCTTCCGCCTCGGCGCGCTCGTGCGCGAGGTCGTCGACCGCTTGCCGCCCCGAGCGACGGTGGTGCACGTCGGAGCGCACCGCGTAGAGGTCCGCGGCCACGCCGCCCTCGTCGACGACCGGCTCGTGCCGGTCAGCGGCACCAGCATGGCCCTGCTGCGTCGACTGGCTGCCTCGCCCGGGCATGTCGTCGCCCGGGCTGAGCTGGCCGGTGCCCTGCCGGGCGAGGGGTCAACGCATGCCGTCGACACCGCCATCGGGCGGTTGCGGACCGCTCTGGGGGACCCGGCGATCGTGCAGACGGTGGTCAAGCGCGGGTATCGCTTGGCGGTGTGATCCGACAGGTCTACGCAGCCGAGGCCGTGGCGGCTGTCGGCAGTGAGCGGCCACAACCGTGCACTCGGTGCGGCAAGGCGTCGGCGAGTCGTGCGGCACTGCGGGCACAGTCGACCGACTGCTGCCGTCGTGCACGACGCCCATCATCGTGGGTGAGACCCAAGTGCTCGGTCACCGACGCGGACGACCTGATCCTGGCGGGCGAAGAGCACCGGGATCCCGCCGGGCGTTCGCGTGACGGACTCGGCCATTCGGCGCAGGTCCGCGTCCGTCCGGTTCGGGGCATGGTGGGTCAGCATCAGCTCCGCGACCGCACAGCGGTCGGCAAACGCCAGCGCCGCGTCGATCGTCGCGTGCCCGTAGTGGCGAGCGGTCCCTTCCTCCGAGCCGAGGAACTGGCCGTCGTGCACCAGAAGGTCGACGCCCCGTGCCAGGTCCACCGCCGAGTCGATGCCGCCCGGGCACTCACCCGTCAGCGCGTGATCGGGCAGGTAGGCGAGCGTGGCTCCGTCCAGTTCCACCCGGATTCCGAAGGCGACGCCGCCTTTGTGCTCGATCGGCGCGACCAGCACCGTCGCGGAGCCGTCGTCGCTCAGGTCGAGCTTGCCGGTCACCATCGGCGAGAAGAGCCAGTGACCGAGCAGACCGGCCGGACCGATCGGGAAGTGCGGCGGCGACATGGACCGGGCGAGAAGCTCTGCCGGGTCGGCGAGCGGTGGCGACATGGGCACGTGCAGCGAGACGCGGGAATCGGGGTGATCGACGGACGGGCAGAACGGCAGCCCCTGGACGTGGTCCCAATGCAGGTGACTCAGCACGATGTCGCCGACGAACGGCGCACCGCCCATCAGCGTCGGCAGCGACCGCAGCCCGGTGCCGGCGTCGAGGATCAGCCGGGGCCGCAGGTCGCCGTCGCGAAGCACCGCCAGAGCGCTGGTGTGGCCTCCGTAGTCGGCGAATTCATGGCCGGGCGCGGGCGTCGAGCCGCGTACGCCCAGGAGCACAAGCCTCATGGGGTGGCTGCGTCGCTGGTCACTTCCCGACGGTGCAGTGGAGCGAGGTGAGCCAGCGCGTCGCGGTCGACGGCGGCGGCGGGCACCTCGGCGATGCGGACGGCGGTCGTCGCTGTGAGCGTGGACGTCCGGGGTGAGTTCTCCAGGATCGCGTGTTCGCCGAGCACCGCGCCGGGACCCACGACGCCGACCTCGAGGCCGTCGACGGTGACGGTCAGCACGCCGTCGAGCACCAGGTACAGCGAGTCGCCGGCATCGCCTTGTGCCGTGAGGACGTCGCCGGTGGCCAGCGTCCGGATCTTGGGCTTGTGGGCGCCGTGCATCAGCAACGTCGACAGCTCGCGTTCGAGCGCGCTCTCGGCCGTGGCGACCACGACGGGGGAGTCCTCGTCGCCCCACGGTGTCGCCGTCCACGCCGGTTGCCCGATCCAGCGTTTCCAGTCCGCGACGCCGGCCTTGACGGCCAGGTTCCCGGCCCCGTCGTACACCCAGTGACGCGGAAACGGGCTGGCCCCGGCCAAGTCGATGCTCGAGGTGCCGTCGGCCCGGAGGGTGAGCTGCAACGTCGTCCATACGAGCGGTGACTGAAGTCGCAGGAACGGCGGCCGGTCTATCCGCCGGGGAATGGGCAGCGCGGTCCGTCCACCGGTGGTCTGGGTGAACCGGACCCAGCCATCGCCGATCTCGGCGGGCGGTCGCAGGTCGGGCATCGACACCGCAGCGAAGGTGGCGTCCAGGGGGCCGAGACGGACGATCGTCGAACCCAACATCAGACCGCCCGATTGGCTGTGCCGTACGACCTGGTCGCCCTCGAACTCGGCCGAAGCCTCGAGCACGTTGGCGAAGCGGAAGCCGTCGTCGTCATGCAACCGCTTGAGGTCGGCGAGATGATCCGGCGGTGGCGGGTCGTAATGGCTCAACCCGGTCGCGAAGCCCAGCTTCATTGGCCCAGACACCGCCTCGGACGGGATCCACGACACGGACGTGACACTTGAATCAACTCTCATGGGCGGCAACGGTAGGAGCCCGACCGCCGCCTCGACAGGGGCGTCACCTTGCCGATCCGGACGGGTGCCAGCACCCCGGTGGACGCTCGTCCTGGCCACCTTGTCGCTGCGTCGACGATGGTGCTGAATGGCCTCGTGGAACCGATCACGGTGTTGTTGGCCGACGACAATCTCATCGTCCGCGAGGGCGTTCGTGCCTTGCTGCATCGAGACGCAAGCGTGAACGTCGTCGGTGTCGCCGGGGACTACGACGAGCTGATCAGCCAGGCGATGGAGCTGACGCCACAAGTGCTGGTGACCGACATCCGGATGCCGCCGAATTTCCGTGACGAGGGCATCGAGGGGGCCAAAGAAGTCCGCAAGCGGTTGCCCGGAACCGGGATCGTCATCCTAAGCCAGTACGACAGCCCCGAGTACGCCGTCGAGCTGCTGTCCAGCGGCGCCGCCGGCTATGCCTACCTGCTGAAGGACCGGGTTGCCGACTCGGACCGTCTCGCCCGGGCGATCCGCGAGGTGGCCACCGGCGGGTCGATGCTCGATCCCGAGATCGTCAGCGGCCTGGTCTCGCCCGCGCGCGCCGATGGCGTCCTGAGCGCCGAGCAGGAGGATCTGTTGCAGCAGATCGCCGAGGGGCGTCCGGTCAAGGCGATCGCGACCGCGAAGCATGTGCCGCCCGAGGTGGTCAACGACGCGATCGAAGCGGTCTTCCTCGCCTTGGCAAACGGAGCGTCAGCCGGTCAGGCCGACGCGTTGCACAGATTGCGGCTGTTGCACACCGCGATCCTGGAACGAGAGGAACAGGGTCAGACGCTGTCACGGATGTTGCCGGGGGGACTGGCCGAACGTTTACGCAACGACAAGGACCTCGTCGATCGCACCGAACGACTCACCGTCACGGTCCTGATGTCCGATGTGCGCGGATATTCCGCGATTGCCGAGACGGCCGATCCGGCGCTTCTGGCCGGTCAGCTCAATGCCCACCGCAAACAGATGAATGCTGCGATCCTTGGCGAAGGGGGAACGGTGATGCAGTACGTGGGTGACGCGGTCATGGCCGTTTTCGGCGCGCCCGATCCGCGGGCCGGCCATGCCGGCGACGCGGTGCGCGCCGCGGTGAACATGCACACCCGGCAACGAGACCTGGACGAGGAGTGGGCCGCTCAAGGTCTCGCGCCGTTCGGTCTGGGTATCGGGCTGTCGACCGGCGAGGTGGCGGCCGCGCTGCTCGGCAGCACCGAGCGACTGGAATACACGCTTGTCGGCGACACGGTGAACCTGGCACAGCGTTTGCAAGACCTCGCCCGTCCGGCCGGAAACACCGTGGTCAGCGCCGCGACGGTCCGCGGCGCCGATCCGGATTGGGACTGGGAATCACTCGGCGAATGCGACGTCAAAGGACGACAGAAGCCGGTGCTCGCCTACCGGCTGGCCACCGCTATCGAGAGCACGGGGAAAGCGTTATGACGCTGACGAACGACGTCGCCGGGTCACCCTCGCCGCAGGCCGGGACCACGACCGTGACGCCGGCGGTACGAGTCCGGGGCGCGCGCCGGACCTTCACCGCCGAGCTGGCACCCGTCCGCGCCCTGCGCGGCGTCGACCTCGATGTCACGGCCGGTGAGTTCATCGCGATCACCGGGCCTTCGGGTTGTGGCAAATCGACCCTGCTCAACGTGATCGCCGGGCTCGACGTGGTCGACGACGGCACGGTCGAGGTGGCCGGTGAGCGCGTCGACAACCGCGACCAGGCGTGGCTGGCGCGTTTCCGGCGCCATCACGTCGGCATCGTCTTCCAGTTCTTCAACCTGCTGGACGGCATCAGCGTGCTCGACAACCTCGTGCTGCCCGGGATGATCGGCGGTCTGCGCCGCCGAGCTGCCGAAGCTCGCGCCAGCGAGCTGCTCGACCTGCTCGGGCTCGGCGACCGGGCCCATCAGGTGCCGGCGGTGCTGTCAGGCGGCCAGCGGCAGCGGCTCGCCATCGCGCGCGCCCTGGTGAACTCCCCGACCCTGCTGCTCGCCGACGAGCCCACCGGCGCCCTGGACAGCGACGGCGGGGCCGAGGTGCTCGAGCTGTTCCGGCGGCTGCACAGGGGCGGCCAGACGGTGTTGATGGTGACCCACTCGGCCGACGTCGCGGCCGGTGCTGAGCGGCGCATCGAACTGCGCGACGGCCGCTTGGCTGCCGACTCGGCGAACCCGTCGCTCGGGCTGGGTGAGCGGTGAACGTCGTCTGGGTCTGGCTGCGACTCGATGTGCGGCGTCGGTGGAAATCGCTCGCGGTGCTCATGTTGCTGGTCGCGATCTCCGGAGCCACCGTGCTCACGTCGTTCGCCGGCGCACGCCGGGCGGCCAGCGCTCAGCAGCGATATCTCGAGCGCACGCTGCCGTCCACCGCGATGGTCCTGCCCAATCAACCCGGCTTCGACTGGGGCAAGGTCGCGACGCTGTCTGAGGTCTCGGCGGTCGCCCCGTTCATCGTCGACTACAGCTTAGCCGTCGACGGCCTCGGCACCGACGCGCTGGACTTCCCCTTCGTAGGCAAGGACTTCCTGCACACGATCGAGAAGCCGATCGTCTTCGCCGGCCGGAACCTGAGCAGCAATTCCCCGAACGAAGCTGTCGTGACGCGGCAGTTTCTCGGGCACAACCACAAGCACCTGGGCGACACCGTGACCGTCGACCTGCCGACCGAGAAGCAGATCAGCGCGAACGCGACCGGCGCGACTGCGGGTCCTCTCGGCGGGCCGAAGGTGAGAGTGCGCATCGTCGGCGTCGTCGAGTCGCTCTGGCTTTCCGACACGAACTCTGACGGCGGCAGCATCACCTTCTCACCCGGTCTGGTCGCCAGGTATCCCGACAACACCCTGGGCGATCAGGCCGACAAGAACAACCCGAACTTCGTCAACGCTCTCGTGCGGCTGCGTGGGGGCGAGGCGGCCCTGCCGCGATTCCGACAGGATCTCGCTCGGATCACCGGCCGGTCCGACATCGATGTCGCGGATCTGCCCAGCCAGGAACGCGACGCGCAACGTCACATCGCCTTCGAGGCCAAGTGCCTGGTCGCTTTCGGCGTAGCCGCCCTGATCGCCGCGTTCTTCCTTGTCGGACAGGCGATCGCCCGCTACGCCGCCGCCAGCACAACCGAGCTGCAGACGCTGCGCGCGATCGGGCTCACCCCGCGCCAGTCCGTGCTCACCGCCGCGGCTGCGCCGGTGGTCGTCGGGTCGCTGGCCGCGGTATTGGCCGGCGCGATAGCGCTGATCGCCTCCAAATGGATGCCGATCGGCACCGCGTCACTGATCGAGCCCGACCCGGGCTTTGCCTGGGACTGGACGGTTCTCGGCCCGGGCATGGTGGTCATCCCCGTCCTGGTCGCCAGCGGAGCGATGGCCGCTGCCGCGCTGGCCGTGAACGCCAGCCGACGGGGCAGGACCGGCCGCCGCTCCACGGCGGCCGCGACCGTCTCACGCCTCGGGGCCGCCGTTCCGGTCGTCGTCGGCGCCCGATTCGCACTCGAGGCCGGGCGCGGCAAGACCGCGGTGCCGGTCCGGCCCGCGCTGATCGGCGCCGTCATCGGAGTCCTGGGCATCCTCGGCGCCTTCACGTTCTCCGAGGGGGTGTCGGATGCCGCGAGCAACCCGGAGCGCTTCGGGGTCACCTATCAACTCGCGGCCTACCTCGGCTACAACAACCACAGTTTCGGGTCCTTCGACCACCTGAGGACCGTGTTGAAGGCGAATCCGAAGGTCACCGGCGTGGACGACAGCCGGCAGGCGGTGGCCACCGGTCCGAAGGGCGACGGCTCGGTGGCGCTTTACGAATACCAAGCCGGCGCCAAGGCGCTGCCGATCGTGGTGACGTCCGGCCGACTGCCGCGGGCCGCTGACGAGGTCGCGCTGGGGCCGACCACCCTGAAGTCGATGCATGCCCATATCGGCGAACGGGTTGCGTTCTCCGGTACGGCGGGAACCCACCGGTTCTTGATCACCGGTGCAACGTTGGTCATCGCCGGGCCGCACAACGGCTATGCCGACGGCGGGTGGTTGACCGGCGCCGGCTATGACTCGATCTTCTCCGGCTACAAGTTCCGCATTGCGTTCGTGACGCTCGCGAAGGCCGCGCGCACCCATGACGCCGGCGCCGTCCTCGGCAAGCAGGTCGCAGCCGCGGACCCGGCCCTCACAGGCCTTTCGTTCGGGCCGCCTGATCCGATCTCGGAGATCTCGGAGCTGAAACAGGTACGGGTGCTGCCGATCGTGCTCGGCATCTTCCTGGTGCTGCTCGCGATCGGCGCAGTGGGGCACGCGCTGGCGACTGCTGTGCGCCGACGGTCGCACGACCTCGCGGTGCTGCGCGCTCTCGGAATGACGCAGTGGCAGTGCCGGTGGGTGGTCGTGACGCAGGCGACCGTCCTCGCTCTGATCGGTCTGGTGTTCGGAGTGCCGCTCGGGTTGGCGATCGGGCGCAGCCTCTGGCGCTGGGTGGCCAATTACACCCCGCTGGAATACGTGCCGCCGATCGACGTCCTCGCTCTCGTCCTGGTCGGACCGGCTGCGCTGGTGATCGCCAACCTGCTCGCGGCCTGGCCGGGGCAGCGCGCCGCGCGGTTGCGCATCGCCCACATCTTGCGAACGGAGTAGGCGGTGAACGCGTTGGCGGTGACCGCGATCTGCGTTGCAGCGGCCTGGGCGATCGCGGCTCTGATCGTCGCGCTCCGTGGTGGCCGGCGCGCTCTTGCCGGCTACTGCGGCGTGCTCGCCGCTGCGCACGTCGGCGCCGTGACCTGGACGCCGCTCGGACCGCTCGTCCTGTTCGGGTGGGTCGCCTTCCTGCTCGCCGCCCCGGCAGGCGTGCTCGGCACTTCCACCCGCCGAGGTCTGTGCGCCGGCTCGGGCATCGTCGCGATTGCCTGGGCGGGAGCACTCGCGGCGAGCTCGAGCCGCCACCTGTCGCCCGCGAGCTTCGTGTCCGCCGCCGCCGGTGTCGCGGTGATCGGCGTGCTCGCGGCTGCACTTCGGTGGCGAGGAGCCGACGCCGAGACGAGGCGGGCGCTGCAATGGCTGGCCTCGGCCGCGACCCTCGCCGTCGGATCGGGGACGGTCGTCGTCACCCTGCGCCTGATCCTCGACGAACCCCATGACCTGCTGCCGTGGCTGGTCGCGCTGCTCACCCTCATTCCGATCGCGCTGACGGTGGCCGTGGTCAGCCGTAGCGCGCGCGCCGCGACCTCAACGCTGATCGAGGCCGTCGCGGTGTCCGGCGTCGCGATGCTGGTGGCGGTCGTCTACCTGGTCATCATCGCCGGCATCAACGGAGTGCCACGAGGTCACGAGCGCGCCGTCCTGCTCTCCAGCCTGGCAGCGGCGATGGCTGTGGCCCTGCTTGCCCTGCCGGTGCGCAGCCGGCTGCTCGCCTTCGCTGCCGGCCTGGTCGGTGGCCGGGTGCGATCGGCGGACGAGGTCGCACTCGGTTTCAGCGCCCGGATGAGCCGTGCCGTGCCGATGGACGAGTTGATGCTGCAGTTGGCCGAGTCGTTACGTGCGTCGGTCGCGAGCGCCGGAGCCGAGATCTGGACCGGCAGCGGCGGCACCCTCGTCCGGTCGGTCAGCGTCCCCGATCGCGGGCCCGCGCGGGTACGCCTGGCCGAACGCGAAGTGGTGGTGGTAGGCCAGGCTCGCATCGGCGGCCCCGGCTGGTGCACGATGTGGCTGCCCGCGATCCTCGACCCGGCGTCCACCGACCTGCGGGTTGTGCCGATCGCGCACCTCGGCGAGTTGCTCGGCGTCATCGTGGTGCGCCGCGCGGCCGACACGGCCCCGTTCAGCGACACCGACGAGAACGCGCTGGTCGAACTCGCGCGTCAACTAGGCCTTGCGTTGCACAACGTCCGGCTGGACTCCGCGCTACAGGCCTCACTGGCCGAACTGGCCGAACGCAATATCGAGTTGCAGGCTTCGCGGCTGCGCATCGTCGACGCGGCCGATGCGTCCCGCCGCGAGATAGAGCGCAACCTGCACGACGGCGCCCAGCAACACCTCGTCGCACTGGCGGTGAAACTCGGACTGGCGCAGCAGATCGTCGAAGACGGCGACATCGAGACGACGCAGCGGCTGCTCGGCGATCTTCGAGCTGACGTCCAGGTCACCATCAAGGAACTTCGCGAACTTGCCCACGGCATCTACCCGCCGCTGCTGCGAGACCGGGGTCTCGGCGAAGCGCTGCGGACCGCGGCAACTCGATCCGTCCTGCCATGCACGGTCGACGTCAGCCTGCCCGGCCGATTCCCCGAGCAGGCCGAGACGGCTGCCTACTTCTGCTGCCTCGAGGCGATGCAGAACGCCGGGAAGCACGCCGGCGCCGGAGCCACCCTGCGGGTCGCCGTACGTCACGAGAACCAGCGGCTCTGCCTCGAACTCAGCGACGACGGCGCCGGCTTCGATGTGTCTGCCGGCGCGCTCGGTCACGGGTTCGAGAACATGCAGGATCGCGTCGGGGCCATCAACGGCGAGTTGACGGTGCTTTCGACCCCGGGCTCCGGGACCACGGTGCGGCTGAGCATCCCCGTCCAGCCGCTGGACGCACCGTCTCTCGCGGCAGCGCCGACATGAGTGGATCGCCCTCGGCGGACGGGTTCGACGCGGTCGTCGTCGGGTCCGGGCCGAACGGACTCGTCGCCGCGCTGGTCCTGGCCAACCGGGGTCGCCGAGTGCTGCTGCTCGAGGCGGCCGATCGGGTGGGCGGGGCGATGCGTACCGAGGAGCTGACCCTGCCCGGCTTCCGGCACGATGTGGGCGCAACGGTGCTGCCTCTCGCGCTGGCGTCACCGGCGTTCCGCGAGCTCCGGATCACCGACCGCGACGTGCGCTGGGCGCATCCGCCTGTTCCTGCGGCGCACCCCCTGAACGACGCGGACGCCGTGCTCGTCCATCGAGAACTCGACCGCACGGTCGCCGAACTCGGTCGGGACGGGCGCGCATGGCGACGATTGGTCGGTCCGACCGGCCGGCAGCCGTTGGTGGACGCGTTGCTCTCACCGCTGTCCCCGTCGAAGGCGTTACGGGCCGCGCCGGCGCTGGTGCGTTACGGAGCGACGGGCGTGCTGCCTGCCGCAGCACTGGCGAGGTCTGCGTTTCGCGAACCCCGAGCCCGGGCCGCCCTGGCCGGGATGGGCGCGCATTCCGTCCTGAGCCTGCGAGCGCCGACCAGCGGCGGTTACGGGACGTTCCTGGCCGGGCTCGCTCATTCGGTGGGTTGGCCTGTGGTCGTTGGCGGCACCGAGAACCTTGCTCGTGCGCTCGCTGCCCGATTGGTCAGCACTGGCAGCGAGATACACACGGGCACCACGGTTCATGATCTTCGGGAGCTGCCTCCTGCGCGGAGCATCCTCCTGAATCTCACGCCCCGGCAGCTCCTCTCGGTCGCAGGTGAGCGCTTGCCGGCGGGATACCGACGACGCCTGAGTCGGTACCGCTACGGGCCGGGCGTTTTCAAGCTGGACTACGCCCTCGCCGGCCCAATGCCGTGGCGAGACCTCCGCGTCCAGCTGGCCGGAACCGTTCATGTCGGCGGATCGCTGGGTGAGATCGCCGCCGCCGAGGCCGACGTGGCACACGGTCGGCACCCGCAACGCCCCTTCGTCCTGTGCGTCCAACCCACCGTCGCCGATCCGAGCCGCGCGCCGGCAGGACAGCACATCCTGTGGGCGTACTGCCATGTCCCGAACGGCTCGACGGTCGACATGACCGAGGCGATCGAGTCCCAGCTGGAACGCTTCGCCCCCGGTTTTCGAGAGCTCGTACTGGCCCGGCATCGGCTCACGCCGGCGCAGCTCGAGGACTTCGACGGCAATCTTGTCGGTGGGGATCTCGGCGGGGGGTCGGCCGATCTTCGCCAGTTCGTCGCCCGCCCGGTTCTTTCCAGGCGGCCCTGGTCGACGCCTGTCCCCGGTCTGTACCTGTGCTCGGCCAGCACGCCGCCCGGCGGCGGGGTGCACGGCATGGGCGGATGGCACGCGGCGCAGCTGGCGCTGGCCGACTGAACCGAGGACGCGCACGGTCAGCCGCGAGCCGGTGTCAGGCCTCCACGACCTGTCGAAGCACGCGAGGGCTGAGTTCCTCCTTCCGGACGTACGCCACCGCGCCGCAGGCGAGCGCATCGACCGGCAGGTCATCGGCGGCGTACGTCGAGAGCAGGACAACCCGAACCGACGGTTGGTCGGCCAGGATCTGCCGGGTGGCCTCGATCCCGTTGATCCCGGGCAGGTTGATGTCCATCAGCACGATCCGCGGCGTGTCCGCCCGAGCTGCCGTGACCGCATCCTCACCGGTGCCTACCTCGGCGAGGACGTGCCAGCCCCGCAGTACAGACACGACAGTGCGTGCGGCGTCCCGAAACGGCGGCTGGTCATCGACGATCAGCACACCGATCGACGCTGCCCCGGCTTCCGTGGTGCCATGGTTCGGTGTGATCACGTCCTCAACGTTCGTCCCGAAACGGCTGATCCACAATGGTGCTAGCCACCATGTGTCCGCTCTGGACTGCCGCTGGGGCTCTCCCAACCCTGCGCGGACAGGTGCAGCAGCACCGCAGCGACGCGACGGTTGACGTCCGGCGTGACCCCCAGCCCGAGCTTCGCGAACAGCGCGTTGATGTGCTTCTCTACGGCGCGCTCCGTCAGTGTCAGCGCGGCCGCAGCACCGGCGTTGCTCTTGCCCTGCGCGACCAGGTCGAGGACCTCGCGCTCGCGAGGAGTCAACGACGCGAGCGGTGACCGCACTGCGCGGTTCGACGCCGCTACGAGCAGGTCGACGATGGTGGGGTCGACGACCGAGCCGCCCGCGGCGACCGTCCGGATAGCGTCTGCCAGCTGCCCGGGCTCACTGACCCGCTCCTTGAGCAGGTAGCCCCGCCCGGCGCTACCACCGCTGAGCAAGGAGCTTGCATATTGCGGCTCGGCGTACTGGGAAAGGACCACCACGCCGATAGCCGATCCGGCTCGGCGGAGGTCGACGGCCATCTGGATCCCCTCGTCGCTGTGCGTCGGCGGCATCCGCACGTCCGTGACGACGACATCGGGGGGGTCGCTCTCGATCAACGAGCGCAGCTGTGGCAGGTCGGCACAGTCGGCGACGACCTCGAGATCAGCCTGCCGGTCGATGACCAGCCGGATCCCTTCGCGCATCAACAGGGAGTCCTCGGCGACGACCACCCGCAATCCCATGGCCAGAGACTAACGGGGGTCGCGTTCGCGACAAGCCGACGACGAGGTTGGCGACGTGTCTTATGGCGGCCTCGTCGCGTGCGTCCTGGGCGACTCGATAACCTCTGTCGACACCAACCCTGAGCGAAGGAGCGTCACACCATGGCCAGCGCCAGCGCCGCCGCCCTGCCCACCCGCCTGGTCCTCGCCGATCTGGTTCCCGGCACGCGGGTCCGCGACGCCGTGCTCGTCGCCGGGGGCGCCGGCCTGACCGGGCTCGCTGCGCAGGTCTCGATCCATACGCCGCTGTCGCCGGTGCCGTTCACCCTGCAGACGCTGTCGGTCCTGGTGGTCGGCGCCTCGCTGGGCACCGTCCGCGGGACGCTGTCGATCTTGCTGTACGCCCTGGCCGGCATCGCCGGCGTGCCGTGGTACGCCGATCACTCCCACGGCTGGGGCGGCGCGTCGTTCGGTTACATCATCGGTTTCGTGGTGGCCGCCGGCATCGTCGGCGAGCTCGCCCGGCGTGGCAACGACCGCTCGGTCACCGGCACGGTCGGGCTCATGGCCATGGGCACCGCGGTGATCTACGTCGTCGGCGCCGTCTGGCTGGCCCGGGACCTGCACCTGTCGGCGAGCAAGGCCGTCGAACTCGGTGTCACCCCGTTCCTGGTCACCGACGCGATCAAGATGGCCGTCGCGGCGATCGTCCTGCCGACGGTCTGGAAGCTCGTCCACCGGGAGCGCTGACGTCCCTGCTGCTCGTCACCGGCTGCGGCAGCGAGGGCGACTCGGCGCTCGCCGTCGCCGCGCTGGCCGCGGTCGAGCCCGGTTCGGTCGCGGTCGTCAAGCTCGTCCAGACCGGCCTGGCCGACGGACGTGCCGGTGAACTGGCCAGGACCGCCCGGCTGGTACGGCTCGCCGAAGCGCTCGAGTTCGCCCGCTACCCCGACGACCTGCTGCCGGTGCACGCAGCTGCCGCCTCGGGGCTCGCGCCGCTGGCCTTCGCCGACACCGTCCGTCGGCTGCTCGACCTCGACGCCGCGCACGACCTCGTCCTCGTCCGCGGCTCGGGCGGCCTGGCCGCCCCGTACGACGAGGACCGGCACACCCTCGTCGACCTCGCCCACGCGCTCGGCGCGCCGGTCCTCGTCGTCGCTCCCGCCGACGCTCTCGACCCGCTGCTGCTGACCGTGACGGTGCTCGAGGAGCAGGGCCTCCCGCTGGGCGGCGTCGTGCTGACCGGCTGGCCGGACGTCCCCACCGCAGTGCAGCGCTGGACGCTCGCCGAGCTCTGGCGGCTGTCGGCGCGTGAGCTGCTCGCCGGCGTGGTGCCCGCCCAGGCCGCCGCGTGGGCACCGCGTGACTTCCGGCGGCGGGCCCGCACCCTCGTGGCCAAGGCGCACGGCGGCACCTTCGACGCCCGGGCATTCGTCGCGCGGCACGCCCCGGCGTAGGACTCAGCAGGCGGCCTGCTCGCCCCGCGTGCTCGGCTGCGCTGCACCCGGCGGGCCCGCCGCGCAGCGAAGCACAGGAAGGTCGTCCGGGCACGATAGTCTCGCCCGACCGGCAGCCAGGTACGCCGGCACGTGGGGTGATGGCGGAGGGCGGCCGTGGATCTGGCGCAGCTGCGGGTCGAGGCCGATCCTTCCTTCGACCGCCTGGCTCGCATCGTCCGCGAGGCCCTGGACGTCGCGGTGGCCCTGGTGAGCATCGTCGAAGCCGACCGGCAGACCTTCCCCGGCGCCGTCGGGCTCCCCGAGCCATGGCAGTCCGAACGCGAGACGCCGCTGAGCCACTCGATCTGCCAGTACGTCGTGCTCGACCAGGTGCCGCTCGTCATCGAGGACGCCCGTTCCCACGAGCGCCTGCGCGAGAACCTCGCGGTGCCCGAATTCGGCGTCGTCGCCTACGCCGGCTTCCCCCTGCGCGACGCCGGCGGCGCCGTGATCGGTTCGGTCTGTGCGATCGACGGTCAACCGCGGCAGTGGCAGGCCGCCGAGTTGCTGCTGCTGTCCGACATCGCCGAGGTCGCCTCTGTCGAGCTGCAGCTGCGCGCGTCCCGGGCCGCGCTGGTCCGCAGCGCGGCCCGCGCCACGGAGCTGTCCGCGCGCGCCCGGGTGCTGCTCTCGCTCAGCGAGTCCCTCGCCGAGACCGTCACGGACACCGACGTCGCGTCGGCCCTGCAGGACGTGGGCAGCAAGCAGCTCGGCTGCGCCCACGCCGGGATCTGGATGGTCGATCCCGATGCCGACGAGCGGCTCGTCTACGTCGACGATCCGATCGAGCCGTGGCCGCTGGCCGAGCGCCACCGCTTCCTGAGCGCCGACACCCGCACCGCGATCGGGGAGGCCGTCGCGACCAGGCAACCGCTGTTCTTCCCGGACCAGGCCGTGCGCAACGCGCGCTTCCCCGAGTCAACGGCGCCACCGGCCGCCGGTGACGGGCAGGCCCGTGCCGTGCTGCCGCTGGCCGTCGGAGGGCGGCCCCTCGGTGCGCTGGCCCTGCTGTGGAACCACCCGCGCGGCTTCTCCGACGACGACCGGATCACGTTCTCGGCGCTCGCGTCCTACACCGCGCAGGCTGTGCACCGTGCCGGGCTGCTCGCGGAGCGCACCAGCGCCGCCCGCACTCTGCAGACGGCCATGCTGACCGACCGGTTGCCGGTCGTCGAGCACGCCGAGCTGGCCGCCCGCTACGTTGCGGTCGCCGAGCACGACGAGGCCGGCGGCGACTGGTACGACGCGCGGCTCGCGGCGTCCGGGTCGCTGCACGTCACCATCGGCGACGTCCAGGGTCACGACCTGCGCTCGGCCGCGGTCATGGGCTCGCTGCGCAACATGCTGCGCACGCTCGACTGGGCGCTGGACGAGTCGCCGGCCAGCATCGTGCGCCGCCTCGACCAGGCCGCCACCGACTTCGCGATCGAGCGGCACGCCACCGTGCTGTTCGGCCGGCTCGAACGCAGCGACGCCACCGGTGACGTCGAGTTCGAGTGGTCCAGCGCCGGGCACCCGCCGCCGATCGTCGCGCTGCCCGACGGGCAGTGCCAGGTGCTCGAGGATGGTCTGCGCAACGACGCGATGCTGTGGGTGCGGCCGAACCGCGAACGGCGCAACCGCCGGGCGAGGTTGCCGGCCGGCTCGACGCTGCTGCTCTACACCGACGGGCTGATCGAGACCCGCCAGCAGGACGTCGACACCGGCATCGAGCGCGCCCGGGTGGCGCTTGGCCGGCACCGCGGGCTCGCGCTCGAGCCGATGCTCGACGCGATCCTGGCCGACACCGTGGAGCCGCGCGGCGAGGACGACGTGGCCCTGCTCGCCGTCCGCCTCAGCTGATCCCGAGTAGCTCCGGGACCTCCGTCAGCGACGTCACGACCTCGCCGTCCCACGAGGTATGGCGGCCGTAGACGATGCCGTGGACCTCGCCCGGCACCGCGAGGTGCACCGCCCGCATGCCCACCTCGCGCGCCCCGACGAGCTCGTTGCTGCCACCGTCGCCGACGTACAGGCACTGCGCCGGCTCGACGTCGAGCGCCATGCAGCAGGCCTCGAAGATTGCGGCAGCCGGCTTCTTCACCCCGAGGACGAACGAGAACACCGCTGCGTCGACGAGCGGGGCGACGGGCAGGGTGGGGAAGTACTGCGGCAGCTCGGCCGAGCAGTCGCTGACCACGCCGGTCCGCAGCCCGGCCGTCCGCAGCGCGGTGAGCATGGGCACCGCCGCGGGCCGCGGGCGGCCGAACGAGCGCTCGGCCGCCAACCGGGTCCGGGCGGCGCTGGCCAGCTGTTCGGTCGTGGGATGCGCGCCGATGCGGGCGCAGACCCACGCGAGCGATCCCTCGATCGAGCCGCCGGCGCCGGTGAACCGCTCGTCGACGGTGGCGGTCATCTCGGCGTCGAGCGCGGCGGCGTCCACGCCGAGCGCCTCGGCCTGTGCCAGCCGTGCCGCGGCCTGCTCGGCGTCGGTACGTCCCGGGGTCAGCGTGCCGTAGAAGTCGAAGATCGCGGCGCTGGGGGTACCGCTCACGCCTTCGGTGCGGTCATGGACAGCACGTCGAGCACCTCGTCCAGCTTCTCCTCGCTGATCGCGCCGGGCACGTGCCCGCGCTCGACGACGACCTCGCGGATCGTCTTCTTCTCGGCCAGGGCCTGCTTGGCGATCTTGGCCGCCTCGTCGTAGCCGACGTAGTGGTTCAGCGGCGTGACGATCGACGGCGAGGACTGCGCGTACTCGAGGCAGCGCTCGACGTTGGCCTGGATGCCGGCGACGCAGCGGTCGGCGAACACCCTCGAGACGTTCGCGATCAACCGGATCGACTCGAGCAGGTTGCGGGCGATGACCGGCAGCATGACGTTGAGCTCGAAGTTGCCGGCCGCGCCGCCCCAGGCGACGGCGGCGTCGTTGCCGATCACCTGGGCGACGACCTGACCCACGGCCTCGGCGAGGACGGGGTTCACCTTGCCGGGCATGATCGACGACCCGGGCTGCAGGTCGGGCAGGAAGATCTCGGTGAGCCCGGTGCGCGGGCCCGAGCCCATCCAGCGGATGTCGTTGGCCGCCTTGTTCAGCCCGACGGCGATCGTCCGCAGCACGCCACTGGCCTCGACAAGGGCGTCGCGCGAGGCCTGCGCCTCGAAATGGTTGCGGGCCTCCGTCAGCGGCAGGTCGAGATCGTTCGCGAGCCTGGCGATGACCTCGCCGGCCATGCCGACCGGCGCGTTGATGCCGGTGCCGACCGCGGTGCCGCCGAGCGGCAGCTCCCCGATGCGCGGCAGCGAGTCGCGCAGCCGGTCGACGCCGTAGCGCACGGCCGCGGCATAACCGCCGAACTCCTGTCCCAGCGTCACCGGGGTCGCGTCCATGAGGTGCGTGCGGCCGGACTTCACGACCGTCGCGAACTCGCTCGCCTTGGCCTCGAAGGTCTCGGCCAGGTGGCTGAGCGCCGGGATGAGGTCGACGGTGATGGCCCGCGTCGCCGCGATGTGGATGGCGGCCGGGAACTGGTCGTTGGAGGAGAACGGGTCGTTGACGTCGTCGTTCGGGTGGACCGGCGCGCCGAGTTTCTCGGCGGCGAGGCTGGCCAGCACCTCGTTGGTGTTCATGTTCGACGACGTGCCGGAGCCGGTCTGGAAGACATCGATCGGGAACTCGGCGTCCCAGTCGCCGCGGGCGACCTCGGCGGCAGAGTCGGCAATGGCGGCGGCGCGCGTCTCCTCGAGCAACCCCTTGCTCGCGCGCACCGACGCCGACGCGCCCTTGATGGCCGCCAGGGCGGCGATCAGCTCGCGCTCGATGGGCCGGCCCGAGATCGGGAAGTTCTCGACCGCACGCTGGGTCTGGGCCCGCCACTTGGCGGCAGCGGGTACCCGCACGTCGCCCATCGAGTCCTTCTCGATGCGGAATTCCTGCTCGGCGGACACTGGCGCTCCCGGGGTGTCGTGACGGTCCTGGCGGTCACGACCAGCCTAGTGAGGCCGTCCCCGGGTCTCGGCGGTGGTCAGTTCAGCAAAGCACCTGGATGAGACACGTCGGCACGATCTTGGACGGGACGATGCTCGACGGCAGCAGCTTCGGAGATGACGGCAGGAGCTTGGTCGGCAGTGGCAGCGTGGGCACTCCGGACGTCTTCTTCGCGGTCGGAGACGACGACGAGGTGGTCTTGGTCGTGCCGCCGCCGCCGGCCGCGCCGCCGCCGGAGCCCTGCGTGCCGGTGCCGGTGGTGCGCGCGGCGCTTGCCGGAGCCTTCGGCGCGGCCTTGCCCTTCGTCGTCGCCGGCTTCGCAGCCGGGCCGGTGCTGCCCGCCGCAGCCGGCGCCGCGGCACCGCCGCCCCCACCGGAGGCGACCGGGATGACCGCCGTCGGGTCGGGTGCGGCAACGGCCGGGTAGCTGCCGTGCTTGTTGTAGTAGGCGAGCACGTAGTTCACGGCCTGCCGGGCCACGCCCAGGTACCCGAGGTACAGCCCGCGGGTGTAGGTCGTCCACGGGCTCCAGTTCGTGCACCCGCTGGAAATCACGTACATGGCCTGGGAGTTGGTGGCCGCCTGCTGGTTGGCGATCGAGTCGCGCAGCGCTCCGGTGCCGCGCTCGGAGCGCAGCCCGCGGATCTGCCAGAGCCCGGCCGACCAGTCCCACACCGGGGTCATCAGCGCGACGTCGCCCTGCGCGCTGGGGCTGCCACCGGACTCGGCCATCGCGATCGCGGTGGCGGTCGGGGCCTGCGCCGTGGAGCACCCGCGCTCGAGCGCGAGCGTGGCGATCCCAGCCGGTGTCATGGTGCCGGGCCCGCCGCGGTAGGTGCTGATGTCGGAGCTGTTCGGGTTCGGCGTCGTGGTCGTCGGCGTGGTCGGCCGGGCGGCGGTGCCCTTCGGCACGCCGACCGTGCCGTTGTCGCCGGCGAGGGTCGGCGGCGGCACCGAACCGTCCTTCACGAGGGCGGCGATGGGCAGCAGGTAGTGCGGCTTCGCCTTCGTGGTGGCCGCGGCGTCCTTCGCCCGCGGGCTCGCCGAGCCGCTCGTGCTCAGCGCGACCACGCCCGTGATGGCCAGCACGACGGTCACCGCCGCGGCTCCGCTCATGAGTACACGGCTCGACTCCCAGCGAGGACCCGATTCCAGGACCTTGCGCAAGGAGGTGGTGAACCGGCGGTCACCGTCTGATGCCTGCATCGCCACCAGCCCCTTCGTCGGGAATGCTGATGCCCACTGTGACACCAAACGTAACGGCGCGAGGCCGAGAAGTTCGGTCCGGGTTAGTCCGGCGCCGGACTCAGTTGCGGTCGAAGTCGACGGCCGAGTACGCGCGCAGCTTGCCGAGCTGGTGCAGCGAGTCGACGAGCCGGATCGTCCCCGACTTCGAGCGCATGACGATGGACTCGGTCTGCACCGAGTCGGCGTAGTAGCGCACGCCGCGCAGCAACTCGCCGTCGGTGATGCCCGTGCCGCAGAAGAAGATGTCGTCGCCGCGGACGAGGTCCTCGGTGAGTAGTACCCGGTCGAGGTCGTGGCCGGCGTCGAGCGCCTTCTGCTTCTCGTCGTCGTTCTGCGGCCACAGGCGAGCCTGGATGACGCCGCCCATGCAGCGAAGCGCGGCGGCGGCGATGATGCCCTCCGGCGTGCCGCCGATGCCGAGCAGCAGGTCGACGCCCGTGCCGGGACGCGCGGCCGAGATGGCGCCCGCGACGTCGCCGTCGCTGATGAACCGAATGCGGGCGCCGGCGTCGCGGACCTCGCGCACGAGCTGCTGGTGCCGCGGCCGGTCGAGGA
>CAZZZE010000010.1:4257-19880 GCA_964658365.1 uncultured Jatrophihabitantaceae bacterium | reverse complement strand
TGCACCGGGGGATGTCCTGCGACCGGGGATGTCGCTGCGCCTGAACTCAGGTGTTGCGCTCGTAGATGAGCCGCAGGCCGACCAGGGTCAATTCCGGTTCGTACCGGGTCACTGTCTCGCTGTGGTCGATGACCAGCGAGGCCAGGCCGCCGGTGGCGATGACCTGCACCGATGCGGGGTCGTCCGGGACGAGCGCCGCCGACAGCCGGCGCACCATGCCGTCGACCTGACCGGCGAAGCCGTAGAGGATGCCCGACTGCAGCGACTCGACGGTGTTCTTGCCGATCGGGCTGCGCGGCGCGACGAGCTCGACCTTGCGCAGTTGCGCGGCGCGCGCGGCCAGCGCGTCGAGGGAGATCTCGATGCCAGGAGCCAGCGCACCGCCGAGGAACTCGCCCTTGGCGCTGACGACGTCGAAGTTGGTCGACGTGCCGAAGTCCACGACGATGCACGGGCCATCGATGAGATGGTGCGCGGCCGCGGTGTTGCAGATGCGGTCGGTGCCGACCTCCTTCGGGTTGTCGGTCTGCACGCTCACGCCGGTGCGCACTCCGGGCTCGACGAGCACGGTCGGCACGTCGGAGTAGTAGCGGGTCAGCATGGCGCGCAGCTCGCGCATGACGGCGGGGACCGTGGAGCACGCAGCGATTCCGTCGACCGGGTAATCGGCGAGCAGGCCGCGGAAGGCGAGCGCCAGCTCGTCGGCCGTGGTGCGGGCGTCGGACTTGATGCGCCACGAGTCGCGCAGCGTCGCGCCGTCGAAGACACCGAGCACGGTGTTGGTGTTGCCGGTGTCGATCGCGAGCAGCATGCGTGTCCCTACATGTCCAGGCCGATGTCGAGCACGGGCGCGGAGTGCGTCAACGCGCCGACAGCAAGGTAGTCCACGCCGGTTGCGGCGACGGCACGGGCGTGGCCGAGCGACAGCCGACCGGATGCCTCGAGCCGCGCGCGACCGGTAGCGAACGCGACGACCTCGCGCATCTCGGCGGGCGGCATGTTGTCGAGCAACACCAGGTCGGCCCCGGCATCGATGACGGCACGCGCCTGCTCGACGGTGTCGACCTCGATCTCGAGCGGCACGCCGGGGTACAGCGCGCGTACCCGCTCGAAGGCGGCCACCACCCCGCCGGCCGCGACGACGTGGTTGTCCTTGACGAGCGCGGCATCGGACAGCGACATGCGGTGGTTGACGCCGCCGCCCATCCGCACCGCGTACTTCTCGAGCGACCGCAGGCCCGGCATGGTCTTGCGGGTGTCGCGGACGCGGGCGCCGGTGCCCTTGATCGCGTCGGCCCATGCTCGAGTCAGCGAGGCCACGCCGCTGAGGTGCCCGAGCAGGTTCAGGGCGGTGCGCTCGGCGGTGAGCAGGTCACGCAGCGGCCCGCGCGCGGTGGCCAGGACGTCGCCCGGCCCGACCCGGTCGCCGTCGGCGACGTGGAACTCGACCTGCACCCGGCCGTGGCTGACGATGTCGAAGACGTACGCGGCGACGGGCAATCCCGCCACCACGCCGTCCTGGCGCGAGACCAGCCGGGCGGCGGCCGTGGCGTCGGGGTCGACGGTGGCCAGGGTGGTGATGTCGCCCTCGGCGCCGAGGTCCTCGGCGAGCGCGGTCCGCACGACGCGCTCCACGTCGGCGTGGTCGAGGACCGGGAGTTCGATCACAGCTCGAGCCCGACGTTGTCGATGAGCCGGGTGTCGCCGATCCGCGCGGCCACGAGCAGGCGGCACGCGCCGTGCACCGGGATCTCGCCGAGGTCGGCGCCGCGCAGCTCGAGGTAGTCGACGGCGATGTCCCGAACGCTGGCCAGCACGGCGGTCGCTGCGGTGATGACGCCGATGGCCCCCTCCCGCGCAGCCGCGCTACCGGCCGACAGCGCCTGCGAGAGTACGAGCGCGCGGGCCCGCTCGTCGGCGGAGAGGAAGACGTTGCGGCTGGACAGCGCGAGCCCGTCGTGCTCGCGCACCGTCCCCACGCCGACGACCGCGACGCCCAGTTCGAGGTCCTCGGTCATCTGTCGGATGAGCGTCAGCTGCTGGTAGTCCTTCTCACCGAAATAGGCGCGTCCCGGGCGCACGAGGTTGAGGAACTTGGCGACCACGGTCAGCATGCCGCTGAAGTGCCCAGGACGGACCGTACCTTCGAGTATGTCGCCGAGCGGGCCGGGCTCGACCCGCACCCGGGTTCGGCCACCGGGGTAGACGTCGTCGACCGATGGCGCCCACACGAGGTCGACGCCGGCCTTCTCGCAGACCTCGAGATCGGCGTCGAGGCTGCGTGGGTACCGCGCGAGGTCCTCGCCCGGGCCGAACTGCAGCGGGTTGACGAAGTTGGTGGTGATCACCGAGTCGCACTCGGCGCGGGCGGCGTCGAGCAGGGCCGCGTGCCCGGCGTGCAGCGCGCCCATGGTGGGCACCAGCCCGATGGTGCCGGGTTGCCCGGCGCGGGCGGCGAAGAACTCCGACCGCGTACGCACGACCTTCACGGCAGGATCCCCAGGGCCTCGCGCACCGCGTCGGCCTGGCCCGCGCTCAGCCGGCCTGAGGCCTGCGCCCGCTCGGCGGTGCGGCGGGCGAGGGCGGCGTAGGACGGCAGGACGTCGGGTGCGCGCTCGGCCAGCGCCCGCACGTGGGCGGTGACGGTCGCGACGTCGCCGCGCGAGACCGGGCCGGTGAGCGCGGCGTCGCGCAGCCGCAGCACGTTGTCGAGCGAGGCGCTGAGCAGCGGCGCCACCAGCCGCGCGGGCTCCTCGACGCCGACGCCGTCGAGCAGGGCGAGCGTGTCGTTGACGAGCGTGACGAGGTGATTCGAGCCGATCGACAGCGCCGCGTGGTACAGCGCCCGGGCCGGCTCGGGCACCCACACCGGCTCGCCGCCCATCTCGACCACGAGCGACTCGGCGACCGGCCGCAGCTCGTCGACGGACGTGACGCCGAAGGTCGCACCGACGAGGCGATCGAGGTCTTCGGGCCGGCCGGCGAAGGTCATCACCGGGTGCAGGGCGAGGGCCAGCACACCGCGCGCCGCGGCCGGATCGAGCACGCCGATCCCCTGCGCGCCCGAGGTGTGCGCCACGAGCTGGCCGGGACGCCAGGCCCCGATGTCGGCGAGCCCGGCGACCAGCGGACGCAGGACGTCGTCGGGCACGGCGATGAGCACGAACTCGGCGGCCGCGACGGTCTCGTCCGGCGGGAGCAGTTCGGCGCCGGGCAGCAGCTGTGCGGCGCGCTGCCGGGACTGCGCCGACACCCCGCTGACGGCGACGACCTCGTGGCCGGCGCGGGCGAGCGCCGCACCGAGGGCGCTGCCCACCCGGCCGACGCCGACGACTCCGACCCGCAGCCGCGCGGGTCGCGGAATATGCACGCTGTCAGCCTACTGAGGGCCGGTCCCGGCGACGCAGGCCGAACGCGGCACCAAGCAGGAACACAACCGTGCCGAACCGGGCGACGGGCAGCAGGGGGTTCGCGGCGGCGGTGACGGTGGTGAGCAGCGCGAGCTGGCCGACGACGGCCATCACGAGCCCGAACCAGGCCAGGCCGCGGGGCAGCAGGCGCCCGAGCAGCCCGGTGACCGAGACGCCCGCGACGAGCAGGCCGGCGAACGCCGCGAACGCGGTGCCGCCCAGCGCCGTCGACAGCGCCTGGCCGAACTGCAGCACGGGCTGCCCGCCGCGGCCGTGGACAGCGAGCAGGGCCAACGTGGTCATCCCGGACGCGGCCAGCACCGCGGCCGCGACCCCACCGCCGACCAGCGCGATGAGGCGGCCGGGGACCTCGAGGCCGAGATGCCGGATCCGATCGCTGAACACCGCCGACAGGACGGCCAGCGGCACGGCGGCGGCGATCGTCAGCAGGGCCTGGGCACGGACGGCGCCGTGGTGGTCGTGCACGAACGAATACAGCGCCGCGTCCGAGGTCCACGGCGAGACCCCGGCTGCGAGGCTGGGGACGACCGCGGCGAGGACGGTGAGCAGTGCGTAGGCGATGACCGGCGGCGCGAGGGCTGCGCCGTGCCGGATGCCACCGGTGGCGCCGGTCGGAGTGGTCGGGACGGTCGGGACGGTCGGGTTCATGCGGATCCTCTCAAAAGGTGCGCGGCATAATCATTACACTGATGAACGATTTTGTCTTGGTTACTATCAGCGGATGTCTCATGACCCGTCCGTGCCGGGTGTCGCCTTCCTGCTCAGTCAGGTGGGGGCGGCGGCGGCGGCACGGTTCGCAGCCGCGCTCGCCGAACTGGAGCTCACACCACCGCAGGCCGGGCTGCTGCGCCGGTTGGCCGGCGGCCCGCCCAGCAGCCAGCAGGAGCTCGCCCGCGACCTCGGCGCGGCGCCGAGCCGCCTGGTCAGCTACCTCGACGACCTCGAACACCGCGCGTTGGTCGAGCGCCGTCCCGGCCCCGATCGGCGGGTCAACGAGGTGTCGCTGACGGCGGACGGTCGCCGCCTGGTGCAGCGCCTCAACCGGGTGGCGCGGGGCCACGAGCAGCAGATCACCGCGGGGCTGAGCACGCAGCAGCGGCAGGAGCTGCAGGCCCTGCTGTCGACCGTGGCCGGCAGCCTGGGGGTCATGGCGGGCGTGCATCCCGGGTATGCGGGGCCGGTTGCGGGTCCGCGCTCCGCCCGCCGGTAGATTCTTCGCTGGACGGCCACGCCTGCGAGTGCCCCCTATGGCCGGACGGAGTGAGGACATGAGCGAGCTCCAGGAGCGGGTCGCCCGCAGCGCCGACGTCGCCGACCTGCACGCAACGGTGCCGACGCTGCTACTCGAGCTGCAGTCACTGCTGGGGGCGCTCACCGCGACCGTCACCTCGGGCACCGAACGGGGCCGGCGGCCGTTCCGGCCGAGCGCGGACTGGGCGCCCCGCCTGGGCGAGCTCGCGTACGGCGTGTACCTGCTCGCCGACCAGACCGGCGTCGACGTCAGTGCCGCGGTCGAGGTCACCGCGACCCATCTCGAGCGACGTGGCGCGCAGGAGCAGGCTCGCACCGACAACGACTGGCCGTTCACCGGCTGAGGCGTGAGCGAGGCCGCAAATCCCGCGAATGCGCGGAAAGTGCTTGCAAAGGTGAGCACCCTCACGCCCGGGTCTGGCATGTCGGTGAGATCCCTCGCTGGAGACCGGGAAACCCTTGTTAGACAGGGGATGTGCTTCGAATGACGACGTGCAGGGCGAACGCCCCGCGGCAGCGCACCGAGCGCCCGCCGCTGCGGCTGCGTACCCGCAGCGGCCACGCCCGCGTCGTCCGGCCACTCGTGCTGTGGTCGCTCGTCCAGATCGCGGTCGTGGTCGGCGGCGTGTTGCTCGGCTTGCCGTTCCCGGCGATCGTCGGCGTCGTCGTGGTGCTTGTCGCGGTGTCCGGCTTCGCCTGCCGGCGCACGGTCGGCAGCCTGGTCGCCGGGGCCGGCCTGAGGGTCGCGCAGCCGTTCGAGCCCGGCGAGCAGATCCGCGTGTACATCCCGTCACTGGACTCCGTGCAGGACGCCGAGATCGTCCGGGTCGGGCCGGCGAACACCACGCTCGCCACCGCGGGCGGCATCGTGCTCGTCCCGAACGCTGACATGCTGCGCGGCGGCGCGCGCGCCTGAACCCCGCCCGCGGCCCCACCGGTCGCGCGACGGTCAGGGTCGGGAGACAGAAACAATCAAGCGGGCTTGATTGTGCTCGCTGGCCGTGCCAGTCTCGAGCGGTGCCCGAAGCCGCGCCGCGTCCCGCCGACGTGCTCGCCGATCTCGCCGCCGAGGGCGCCGACCTCGACGCGCTCGTCACCCCGCTGGCCGGCGGGCGGTGGCAGCTCGCGACCCCCGCGACAGGCTGGACGATCGCACATCAGATCGGTCACCTCGCCTGGACCGACGAGATCGCGCTGCTGGCCGTCACCGACCCTGCGGCCTTCGGGGCAGCGGTGCGCAGCGCGGCAGTGAGCAGCGTCGACGACGCCGCGGCCGAGCGCGCCGCCCTGCCGCCGGAGGAGCTGCTGTCCGGCTGGCGTCGCGGCCGGGCGGCGCTACACGAGGCGCTCGGCGCCGTGCCGCCGGGCAGCAGGCTGCCGTGGTTCGGGCCGCCGATGAGCGCCATGTCGATGATGACCGCCCGGATCATGGAGACCTGGGCGCACGGTCAGGACGTCGCCGACGCGCTCGGCGTGACCCGGACGCCCACCGACCGGTTGCGGCACGTCGCGCACATCGGCGTGCGCACGCGCGACTTCGCCTACGCCGTGAACAACCGCACGCCGCCGGGCGAGGCGTTCCGCGTCGAGCTCGTCAGCCCCTGGGGCGAGCTGTGGGCGTGGGGGCCCGAGGACGCGGCGCAGGTCGTCGCCGGGCCGGCCCTCGACTTCTGCCTGCTGGTCACGCAGCGCCGGCACCGCGCCGACCTGCAGCTCGTCGCCGCCGGCGCGCAGGCCGAGGAGTGGCTCCCCCTCGCCCAGGCCTTCGCCGGGGCGCCCGGTGGCGGCCGCGAACCGGGACAGTTCTCGTGAGCGCGCTGCGGATCGGCAACGCATCGGGGTTTTACGGCGACCGCGCGTCGGCGATGGCCGAGATGCTGGCCGGCGGTGAGCTCGACGTCCTCACCGGTGACTACCTCGCCGAGCTGACCATGCTCATCCTCGGCCGCGACCGCCTGAAGGACCCGACGACCGGCTACGCCAAGACGTTCCTGCGGCACCTCGAAGACTCGCTCGGGACCGCGCTCGAGAAGGGCGTCCGCATCGTGTCGAACGCCGGTGGCCTCAACCCGGCCGGCCTGGCCAACGCGGTCCGCACCCTCGCCGACAACGTCGGCCTCGACGTCCTGGTCGCGCACGTCGAGGGCGACGACCTGCGCCCACGAGCCGGCGAGCTCGGCCTCGGCGAGCCCCTGGCCGCGAACGCCTACCTCGGCGCGTGGGGCATCGCCGCCTGTCTCGACGCCGGCGCGCAGGTGGTGGTCACCGGTCGCGTCACCGACGCCTCGCTGGTCGTCGGGCCGGCGGCGGCGCACTTCGGCTGGGCTCGCACCGACTGGGACCGGCTGGCCGGTGCGGTGGTGGCCGGGCACGTGCTCGAGTGCGGCCCGCAGGCCACCGGCGGCAACTACGCGTTCTTCACCGAGCTCGGCCTCGACCGTCGGCCGCTCGGCTTCCCGCTGGCCGAGATCTCGGCCGACGGTTCGTCGGTGATCACCAAGCACCCGGGCACCGGCGGCGCGGTCACCGTCGGCACCGTCACCGCGCAGCTGCTCTACGAGATCGGTGGACCGCGGTACGCCGGGCCCGACGTCACCACCCGCTTCGACACCATCGCGTTGGCCGACGACGGCGCCGATCGCGTGCGGATCACCGGCGTACGGGGCGAACCGCCACCACCGACGGTGAAGGTCGGGCTGAACACCCTCGGCGGCTTCCGCAACGAAGTGACCTTCGTGCTGACCGGCCTCGACGTCGAGGCCAAGGCGACGCTCGTGCGCGACCAGCTGGCCGGACCGCTCGCCGGCCTCGACCCGCAGTGGACGCTCGCCCGCACCGACCGGGTCGACGCTGCCGTGCAGGAGGAGGCGGCGGCGCGGCTGCACTGTGTCGTCCGCGGTCCCGACCCCGAGCGGGTCGGGCGGGCCTTCTCGTCCGCGGCGATCGAGCTGGCGCTCGCGTCGTACCCCGGTTTCCACGTCACCGCTCCCCCGGCCGAGGCGGCGCCCTACGGGGTGTTCAGCGCCGCCGAGGTCGACGCGCAGCTCGTGCCGCACGTGGCAGTGCTGCCCGACGGCACGCGGGTCGGGATCGGCGCAGCGCAGGAGACGCGTGCGCTGGAGGCGGTGCCCACGCCCAGGGTCGGCAGGAGCGGCGGCGGCCCCACCCGCCGCGTACCCCTGGGTACGGTTATCGGAGCACGCAGCGGCGACAAGGGCGGTTCGGCCAACGTCGGCCTGTGGGCCCGTTCCGCGGCGGCCTACTCGTGGCTGCTCGAGATGCTCGACCTTCCGACGTTCAAGAGCCTGCTGCCGGAAACGGCCCCGTTGCACGTCGAGCGGTACCTGCTGCCGAACCTGCACGCGGTGAACTTCGTGGTCGACGGACTGCTCGGCGAGGGCGTCGCGTACAACGCACGCCACGACCCGCAGGCCAAGGCGCTCGGTGAGTGGCTGCGCTCGCGGGTCGTCGAGATCCCGGAGCGGCTGCTGTGAACGCCTTCGACACCGACGAACGCCGAGCCCTGCGCGACACCGTGCGCCGGTTCGTCACGTCCGATGTTGTCCCATACCTTGCAGTATGGGAGCGCGAGGGGGAGCTGCCCCGATCCTTGCACGAGCGGGCGGCGGCTCTCGGGCTGATCGGTCTCGCGTACCCGTCGGTCGTCGGCGGCGGCGACGGGGACGCGATCGACGCGCTGACCCTGGGCGAGGAGTTCCACTACGCCGGCGGGTCGAGCGGGGCGTTCGCGGCGCTGTTCACCTCGGGCATCTCGCTGCCGCACCTGGTGACTGCCGGCGACACCCGTCAGCTCGAGCGCTGGGTCCGTCCGACGATCGAGGGCCGGCTCGTCGGATCGTTGGCGATCACCGAACCCGGCGGCGGTTCGGACGTCGCCGGCCTCCGTACGACGGCCGAACGGGACGGCGACGAGTACGTCGTCAACGGCACGAAGACTTACATCACCTCCGGCGTGCGGGCCGACTTCGTGGTCACTGCCGTCCGGACGGGCGCCGCAGGCGCGCACGGGCTCTCGCTGCTGGTGGTCGAGAAGGACACGCCCGGGTTCACCGTCTCGCGCAAGCTCGAGAAGATGGGCTGGCTGTGCACCGACACCGCCGAGCTGTCCTACGTCGACGTCCGCGTTCCGGCGTCGCATCTCGTGGGACGGGAGGACACCGGGTTCGAGCAGCTCGCCCAGCACTTCGTGTCCGAGCGCATCGGGCTGGCCGTGCAGTCCTACGCCTGCGGGCAGCGCGCGCTCGACCTCACCGTCCGCTGGTGCCGCGACCGCGAGACCTTCGGCCGCCCGCTCATCAGCCGGCAGGCGGTGCAGAACACGCTGACCGAGATGGCTCGGCGCATCGAGGTAGCACGGGTGTACACCCGCTCGGTCGCGGTGCGCGCGCTGAGCGAGGCGAACCTCGTCCGGGAAGCGTGCTTCGCCAAGAACACCGCGGTCGAGGCGGGGACGTTCGCCGTCGACCAGGCCGTGCAGCTGCACGGCGGGATGGGCTACATGCGCGAGGCCGAGGTCGAGCGGCAGTACCGCGACATGCGCATCATGGGCATCGGCGGCGGCACCGACGAGATCCTCACTGGTCTGGCCGCCAAGACGCTGGGCTACACGGCATGACGCGGCTGAGCACGTCGGTAGACCCGTCCTCGGCGGAGTACGCCGCCAACCGCGAGGCGATGCTCGACAAGCTCGGCGCCCTCGACGCCGAGCACGCGAGGGCGGTGGCCGGCGGGGGGCCGAAGTACGTCGACCGGCATCACGCCCGCGGCAAGCTGCTCGTCCGCGAGCGCATCGAGCTGCTGATAGACCCGGGCTCGCCCTTCCTCGAGCTGTCGCCACTGGCCGCATGGGGCTCGGACTTCACGGTGGGCGCGTCGGTCGTCACCGGCATCGGCGTCGTCAACGGTGTCGAGTGCATGATCAACGGCTCCGATCCGACGGTGCGCGGCGGCGCGTCGAACCCGTGGACGTTGAAGAAGACGCTGCGGGCGAACCAGATCGCGCTCGAGAACCGGTTGCCGGTCATCGGGCTCGTCGAGTCCGGTGGCGCCGATCTACCGACCCAGAAGGAGATCTTCATCCCGGGCGGCCAGATCTTCCGCGACCTCACTCGGCTGTCCGCCGCCGGCATCCCGACCATCGCGCTGGTCTTCGGCAACTCGACGGCGGGCGGTGCGTACATCCCCGGCATGAGCGACTACGTCGTGATGGTGCGCGAGAAGGCGAAGGTCTTCCTGGCCGGGCCGCCGCTGGTGAAGATGGCCACCGGCGAGGACGCCGACGACGAGTCGCTCGGCGGGGCCGACCTGCACGCTCGCGAATCCGGGCTCGCCGACTACCTGGCGCAGGACGAGCAGGACGCGATCCGCATCGGCCGGCAGATCGTCGGCCGGCTGAACTGGCACAAGCAGGGTCCGCCGCCCGCACCCGATCCGGCCCCGCCGGTGCTCGACGAGGACGACCTGCTCGGCATCGTCCCCACCGACCTGAAAGTGCCCTTCGACCCGCGCGAGGTGATCGGCCGGATCGTCGACGGCAGCGACTTCGACGAGTTCAAGCCGCTGTACGGGTCGTCGCTGGTCACCGGCTGGGCTGCGCTGCACGGCTACCCGGTCGGCGTCCTGGCGAACGCGCGCGGGGTGCTGTTCAGCGAGGAGGCGCAGAAGGCGGCGCAGTTCATCCAACTGGCCAACCGCGCCGGCACGCCGTTGATCTTCCTGCAGAACACCACCGGGTTCATGGTGGGGGCCGAGTACGAGCGCGGCGGCATCATCAAGCACGGCGCCTTGATGATCAACGCGGTGTCGAACTCGCGGGTGCCGCACCTGACCGTCACCATGGGCGCGTCCTACGGCGCCGGCAATTACGGCATGTGCGGGCGCGCCTACGGCCCGCGGCTGCTGTTCACCTGGCCCAACGCGAAGTCGGCGGTGATGGGTCCGGCGCAGCTGGCCGGCGTCCTGACCATTGTGGCGCGGCAGGCGGCCGAGGCCCGTGGGCAGGAGTTCGACGAGGACGGTGCGGCGCAACTGCGGGCCGCCGTCGAGGGGCAGATCGAGGAGCAGTCGCTGGCACCGTTGCTGTCCGGGATGCTCTACGACGACGGCATCATCGACCCACGGGACACCCGCACGGTGCTGGGCATCGCGCTGTCCGCGATCCACAACGGCCCGGTCGCGGGCGCCGAGGGTTACGGGGTGTTCCGGCTGTGATCACATCTGTGCTGGTCGCGAACCGCGGCGAGATCGCGCGGCGAGTGTTCCGGACGTGCCGCGACCTCGGGCTGGGCACCGTCGCGGTGTTCTCCGATCCCGACGCCGACGCGCCGCACGTCCGCGAGGCCGACGCGGCCGTGCGCCTGCCGGGCAGGACACCGGCCGAGACGTACCTGCAGATCGACGCGCTCGTGGCCGCGGCGCAGCGGGCCGGTGCCGACGCCGTGCACCCCGGCTACGGCTTCCTGTCCGAGAACGCGGCCTTCGCCCGCGCCGTCCGGGCCGCCGGGATCACCTGGATCGGGCCACCGCCCGAGGCCATCGACGCGATGGGCAGCAAGATCGAGGCCAAGAGGCTGATGGCCGCGGCCGGGGTGCCCGTGCTCGCCGAACGGGCCCCCGAGGACGTCACCGCCGACGACCTGCCGGTGCTGATCAAGGCCAGCGCCGGTGGCGGTGGGCGCGGGATGCGCGTCGTCCGGTCGCTCGCCGAGTTGCCCGGCGAGGCCGCGGCGGCCCGGGCCGAGGCGCTCAGCGCGTTCGGCGACGCGACGGTCTTCTGCGAGCCCTACCTCGCCACGGGCCGGCACATCGAGGTGCAGGTCATGGCCGACGAGTACGGGACGGTGTGGGCGGTCGGCGAGCGGGAGTGCTCGATCCAGCGCCGGCACCAGAAGGTCGTCGAGGAGGCACCGTCGCCGCTCGTCGAACGGATCGCCGGGATGCGCGAGCGGTTGTTCGAGGCAGCCCGCGCCGCGACCTCGGCCGTGGGCTACTCCGGCGCCGGGACGGTCGAGTTCATCGCCGACGAGGCCGGGGCGTTCTTCTTCCTCGAGATGAACACCCGCCTGCAGGTCGAGCACCCGGTCACCGAGTGCACCACCGGCCTCGACCTCGTCGCGCTGCAACTCGACGTCGCGCAGGGCGCTCGCCTCGCACCCGAGCCGCCGCCGGCGAGCGGGCACGCGATCGAGGTCCGGCTCTACGCCGAGGACCCGGCCGTCGGCTGGCAGCCGCAGTCCGGCGTGCTGCACGCCGTCGACGTCCCGGGCGTCGACGTCGAGTTCGCGACCGGGACGTCCCCCGCTGGGTTGCGCCTGGACTCCGGCGTCGTCGACGGCTCAGTGGTGGGCATCCACTACGACCCGATGCTGGCCAAGCTCATCGCGTGGGCGCCGACCCGCGGGCAGGCGGCCCGGGCGCTCGCCGGCGCGCTGGCCCGGGCACGCATCCACGGGTTGGTCACGAACCGCGACCTGCTGGTGCGCGTCCTGCGCCACGACGCCTTCCTGGCCGGCGACACCGACACCGCGTTCTTCGACCGGCACGGGCTCGCCGCCCTCGCCGCGCCGCTCGCCGACCCCCGCGCCCGGGAGTTGTCCGCGCTCGCGGCGGTCCTGGCCCTTGACAGCGCGGACCGTTCGGCGGCGACGGTGCTGCGCGGCGTCCCGTCGGGCTGGCGCAACGTCGTCTCGCAGCCGCAGCGCGTGGGCTTCGACGGACTCGAGATCGCCTACCGGCACACCCGCGACGGCCTGGCCGCCCCCGGGTTCGAGGGTGTGCGCCTCGTCAGCGCCAGCCCGGGTGAGGTCGTGCTCGACGACGCCGGCGTGCACCGCCGGTTCGCCGTCGCGCGCCACGGCACCGAGCTCGACGTCGACTCCGCGCTCGGACCGGTGCGCCTGACCCTGCTGCCCCGCTTCGTCGATCCCGCACAACGCGTCGCGGTCGGCTCGCTGCTGGCCCCGATGCCCGGCTCGATCGCCCAGGTCGCGGTGGCGGTGGGCGATCACGTCGCCGCCGGGCAGCCGATCCTGTGGCTCGAGGCCATGAAGATTCGCCACCAGGTCAACGCGCCGGCCGACGGCGTGGTCACCGAACTGCCCGTCGACGTCGGCCGGCAGATCGACGTCGGTGCCGTGCTGGCCGTCGTCACCGCGGACGCAACCGAAGGAGACGATCATGGACTTTCGTGAGACCGAGGAGCAGCTCGCGCTGCGCAAGGCGGTCGCCGAGCTGGGGCGCCGCTACGGCCACGCCTACGCCGCGCCGCGGGCGCGGGCGCGCGAACCGCTCACCGAGCTGTGGAAGGACGCCGGCCAGAGCGGCTTCGTCGGGCTCAACCTGCCCGAACAGTACGGCGGCGGTGGGGCCGGCATGTACGAGCTGGCGATCGTCGGCGAGGAGCTCAACGCGGCCGGGTGCGGCCTGCTGATGATGGTCGTCTCGCCGGCCATCAACGGCACGATCATCGCCCGCTACGGCACCGAGGAGCAGAAGCAGCGCTGGCTCCCGGGGATCGCGTCGGGCGAGACGATCATGGCCTTCGGCGTCACCGAGCCCGACGCCGGCTCGAACACCCACAAGATCACCACGACGGCCCGCCGCGACGGCAGCGACTGGCTGCTGACCGGCCGCAAGTACTACGTCTCGGGCGTCGATCACGCCCAGGCCATCCTCGTCGTCGCCCGCACCGAGGACGCGCGGACCGGCACGCTCAAGCCCGCGCTGTTCGCCTTCCCCACCGACACGCCCGGCTTCGAGTACACGCCGATCGACATGGACGTCGTGATGCCCGACCGGCAGTTCATGCTCTACCTCGACGACGTCCGGCTGCCCGCCGACGCGCTCATCGGCGATGCGGACGCCGCGCTCGCCCAGCTGTTCGCCGGGCTCAACCCAGAGCGAATCATGGCTGCGGCCGGCTCGGTGGGCATGGGTCGCTACGCCCTGGACAAGGCGGCGGCCTACGCCAACGAGCGCACGGTGTGGGGCGGCAAGCCGATCGGCACCCACCAGGGCATCTCGCACCCGCTGGCCGCGGCCAAGGTCGAGGTCGAGCTGGCCAAGCTCATGATGCAGAAGGCCGCGTCGCTGTACGACGCGGGTGACGATCTCGCCGCCGGGGAGTCGGCCAACATGGCCAAGTACGCCGCGGCCGAGGGGGCAGCCAACGCCGTCGACGCGGCCGTGCAGACCCATGGCGGCAACGGGATCGCGACCGAGTACGGGCTCGGCAACCTCGTCCTCGCCTCGCGGGTCGCCAAGATCGCGCCGGTGAGCCGCGAGATGGTGCTGAACTTCGTCGCCCAGTTCAGCCTCGGCCTGCCGAAGTCGTACTGACATGCCCGAACTCGTCCACTACGCGCTCGACCGTGCCATCGCGACCATCACCCTGGACTCGCCGGCGAACCGCAACGCGCTATCGGCGCAGCTGGTCACCGAGACCACCGCACACCTGCAGGCGGCGGCCGCCGACGACACCGTGCGCGCGGTGGTGCTGACCCACACCGGCCGGGTGTTCTGCGCCGGCGCCGACCTCACGGAGCAGTCGTCCGAGGGCGGTCCGCAGACTGGGACGCAGCGCATGCTCGGCCTGCTGCGCGGCATCGTCGAGCTGCCCAAGCCGGTCGTGGCTCGCATCGACGGGGCGGTGCGCGCCGGCGGCGTGGGCATCGTCGGCGCCTGCGACATCGCGCTGGCCAGCCCGGCGGCGTCGTTCGCGTTCACCGAGGTCCGCCTGGGCCTGGCCCCCGCCATCATCTCGCTGACCACGCTCGGCCGGATGACCGAGCGTGCGGTCTCGCGCTACTACCTGACCGGCGAGACGTTCGGCGCCGACGTCGCGGCGGCTACCGGGCTCACCAGCGGCGCGCCCGCCGACCTCGACGCCGAGCTGGACCTCGTCCTCGACGCCTTGCGGGCCTGTTCGCCGCAGGGACTGGCCGAGACCAAGCCGTTGACGTCGCGCACGACGCTGGCCGCGTTCCACGACCGCGCCCGGGACCTGCAGGCGCAGTCGGCCCGGCTCTTCGGGTCGGAGGAGGCGCGCGAGGGCATGCTCGCGTTCCTGCAGAAGCGGTCGCCGCGCTGGGCCCCGGACTGATGCGGACCTCCGGGTGACCGAGACCGAGCCCCGCACGCCGCAGCAGGACCGCTCCCGCGCCACCCGGGCCCGGTTGCTCGAGTCGGCGATCGTCTGCCTCGCCGACCTGGGCTGGACGGCCTCGACGGTGGCCGTCGTGGCCGAGCACGCCGGGGTGTCGCGGGGCGCGGCGCAGCACCACTTCCCGACCCGCGAGGCGCTGTTCCTGGCCGCTCTGGGCCACGTGACCCACGAGCGCGGGGAGTTGCTGCGTCGCGAGCTCACCGCGCGGCCCGAGTTCTCGACCGAGGCCGTCGTCGAGGCGGTGTTCGGGCTCTACACCGGCCCGCTGTTCCGGGCCGCGCTCATGCTGTGGGTGGCGGCGGCCTCCGAGCCGCAGCTGCGCGCGCAGGTGCTGCCCGTCGAGGTCAGCATCGGCCGCGAGGTCCACCGCGTCGTGGTGGACCTACTGGGGGTCGACGAGCGCACGCCCGGCGTGCGCGAGACGGTGCAGGCGACCCTCGACCTCGCGCGCGGTCTGGGCCTGGCCAACCTGCTGACCGACGACGGCGAGCGGCGCGCGGGCATCGCCCGCCGGTGGGCCGGCATCCTCGACGCCACCCTGCGCTGACGCCGGCGTTCAGTGGTCTTTTGGTGGTCTTTCAGTGGTCTCTTAGCGGTCGGCGGTACCGCGGGCCAGCAGGCGTGAGAGCACGTCTGAGTCCTCGCCGTCGTCGCGGCGGCGCCGGCCCCCGACCGGGACGGCCCGAGCGGCCGCGTCGTGACGGGAGTGCCGGCCGGCGTCGGGGTCGTCGCCCTCATCACCGCGCCGCCGGCGGCCC
>CAZZZE010000010.1:0-4247 GCA_964658365.1 uncultured Jatrophihabitantaceae bacterium | reverse complement strand
TAGACCGGCGTGGCCGGAGGCTGCTCGGCCCCGGCCACCTCGGCGCGCGCGCCCGCGTGCTCGGAGGTGTCGATCGGGTCGAGCTCGAAGTCGGTGAACGGCGTGATGCGGGGCAGGGCGGCGAACGGATCGCCCGTCGCTGCTGGCTCAGGTTGCCGGTCCTTCGCCACGTGCACCTGGATCGGCCCCGTGGTCTCGGCCGGCGCGGGTGCGTCAGCGCCGTTGCGCACAGCGCCGTTCGACAGCCCGTGGCCGGGCGTGGCACCGGCGAGCGACGCCTCGGCCTGCACGTCGTCGGCGGGCCGGACGCCGGCAGGTGCCTGAACGGTTTGGACTGACTGAACGGCTGGGGCGGCCTGAACGACTGGGAAGGCCGGCCGGCTGGCCGAGCGGACGCTGGCCTGCTCGACGACCACGTGCTGCGAGCCCGTGCCGAGCCCGAGCTCGTGCAGGGTGCCCGTCTCGCTGGCCTGTTTGAGCTGGCGGACCTCGTGCTGCAGCGCCTCGAGGTCGGAGCCGATGACCCGGGTCGTCTCGATGCGCTCGAGGCGCAGCTGGCCGCCGACCTTGTCGAGCAGATCCTGCCGCAACCGGGCGATCTCGCTGCGCAGATCGCCGACCTCGCGAGCCAGCTCGCGGCGCAGCATCTGCTCGAGGCGGTCCTCGAAGGCGCGACGGGCGGCGGCCTCGGCGATGCGTTCGACCTCGCCGCTGGAGCGCATCGCAAGTTCCTGCGCCGACCCGTCGGCCGCCGCCTGCTGGTCGCCGTACTCGACGGCCGGGCGCCGGGCGCCGAACATCGAGCACGCGGCGAGCACCGCGCCCCAGATGCCGGCAAGGACGCCGACCTGGATGGACTTGGCGCTGGTCGCCATGACGATGAGCCACACCGCAACGGCGCCGAGCACGATCGCGATGCCGAAACCCAGCGCGCGCAGCACCAAGCCACGCTTCGTGGTGGGGGCATCGGCAGGCGGCACCGCTTCATCCTAGACAACTTCGCAGGCGGTGCCGATCCCCCGCGAACGGGGTCAGTAGGCCTGCTCGCCCGGACGCTGGGACCCGCCGTTGGGGTCGACGCCGGCCCGTTCGAGCAGCAGACCGGCCACCACGAGCAGGGCCGAGGCCAGCAGCAGCAGCAGCCCGACCCGGGCGTCGTGGGCCGCGGCGGCGACGTCGGTGACGTCGGGCAGCAGGCGCGCGAGCAGCCCGAGCGCGGCCCCGACGACCCCGGAGCCGACGAGCGAGGACGCCTTGCCCAGCGCCACGCAGCGGGCGATGACGATCGCGGCCATCGCCTTGGCGTCCGGATCGTGACGCACTGCGGCCCGCACCCGCCGGGCCGCGACCAGCTCGGCCACGGCCAGCGCGGCCAGCGGCGCCGGCACGAGGACCTGCAGCTGGGGCAGGGAGTTGTAGGAGAAGCGCAGCAGCACGTAGACGGTGACGGCGATGACCACCAGCGGCACCGCGAGTTCCGTCCACTGCGTCCGCTGCATCCCCGGCCCGCGGTCGTCCTTCACGCCAGCACCAGCTCGCTTCGCAGGCGCACGCCGGCGACGTCGGCCGGGTCGAGGTCGCCGGCCAGCTGCGTGACCGGAACGCCTCCGAGCAAGGCGGCCGGCTCGACGGCGAGCCACGGCACGAGCACGAAGGCGCGCTGCGCCGCGCGCGGGTGCGGCAGGGTGAGCACCGGGTCGTCGCTCGCCAGGTCGTCGACGCCCACCACGTCGACGTCGAGGGTCCGCGGGCCCCACCGGACGTCTCGGGTGCGCCCGGCGGCGTCCTCGAGGGCGTGGGCGCGCGCCAGCCAGTCGTCTGCAGTGGCGGTCGGATCGGCGACCAGCACCACCGCGTTGAGGTAGTCGTCCTGCGGGACGGGCCCCCACGGCGCGGTCTCGTAGACCGGCGACACCGCCGACACCCACGGGCGCAGGCCGTCGACGGCGTGCTGCAGCGTCGCCAGCCGGTCGCCGAGGTTCGACCCGATCGAGAGCACGGCCGACGTCATGTGCGCGCCCGGCGGATCGTCACGGCGACGTCGTCGAACTGCAGCCGGATCGGCGCCTGCGGCTTGTGGACGGTGACGGTCGCCGCGGTGACGCGCGGATCGGCGAGGCAGACGTCGGCGAGCCGGTGGACGAGCCGCTCGAGCAGGTTCACCGGCTCGCCCGCGACGACGGCGCCGAGCGCCTCGGCGAGCTCGCCGTAGTGGACGGTGTCGGTGACGTCGTCGGACGCGGCCGCCGGTGCGGTGTCGAGCTCGAGGACGACGTCGACGACGAAGTCCTGGCCCTCGCGGCGCTCGAAGTCGAAGACCCCGTGGTGGCCGAAGACCCGTAGCCCGGTGAGGCTGATCGTGTCGGTCATCGGGCGCTCACGACGGCGGCGACGGCCAGCGCGGCGTCGACCGACGGACGGACCTCGTGCACCCGCACCCCCCACACCCCGGCGCTGGCGCACAGCGCCGTCAGCGCCGTCGTGGCGTCCTCGCGATCCCCGACCGGGCGCGCAGCGCCCGACTCGTCGGCCAGCAGCCGGCCGAGGAACGACTTGCGCGACGCCCCGACCAGCACCGGCAGGCCGAGGCCGACGACCGCGTCGAGGTGCGCGAGCAACTGCCAGTTGTGCGCCGCGGTCTTGGCGAAGCCGAGACCTGGGTCGAGGACGAGCCGCTCGGCGGCCACGCCGGCCGCGAGCGCGGCGTCGACGCGGCCGGACAGCTCGTCACGGACCTCGGCCACGACGTCGCCGTAGCGCGCGAGCTCGGCCATCCGGTCCGACGGCCCGCGCCAGTGCATCAGCACCCAGGGGCAGTCGGCGTCGGCCACCACGCGGGCCATGTCGCGATCGGCGAGGCCCCCAGAGACGTCGTTGACCAGCGTCGCCCCCGCGTCGAGCGCTGCGGCCGCTGTGGCGGCGTGCACGGTGTCGACCGACAGCGGCACGCCCGACGCGGCCAACGCCTCGATCACCGGCAGGACGCGCGCGCGCTCGTCGTCCGGCGAGACCGCGGCGGCGCCGGGGCGCGTCGATTCGCCGCCCACGTCGACGAGGTCGGCGCCCGCGTCGCGCAGCGCGTGCCCGCGGGCCAGCGCGTCGTCGACCGCGGCCCACCGACCGCCGTCGGAGAACGAGTCGGGCGTGACGTTGAGGACGCCCATGACCACGATCCGGTCATCGCGCCGGGGCAGCTCGGGCATCAGTGGCTTCTGATCAGGTCCAGCGCCTCGGCACGGGTGCGCGGGTCGTCCTGGAAGATGCCCCGGACGCCCGAGGTGACCGTCTTCGCGCCGGGCTTGCGGATGCCGCGCATGGCCATGCACAGGTGCTCGGCCTCGATGACGACGATGACGCCGCGCGGTTCGAGGCGGCGCACGAGCGCGTCGGCGACCTGGCTGGTGAGCCGCTCCTGCACCTGCGGGCGGCGGGCGTAGAGGTCGACGACGCGGGCCAGCTTCGACAGCCCGGTGATGCGCCCGTCGCGGCCCGGGATGTAACCGACCGCCGCGGTGCCGTGCCACGGCACGAGGTGGTGCTCGCAGGTGGAGTACAGGGGGATGTCCTTGACCAGCACCAGCTCGTTGTGGTTCTCGTCGAACGTCGTCTGCAGCACCTCGTCGGGGTCGACGTGCAGCCCGCCGAAGGTCTCGGCGTAGGCGCGCGCGACCCGCTCGGGAGTGGCCTTGAGGCCCTCGCGGTCGGGGTCCTCACCGACCGCGATGAGCAGCTCGCGCACGGCGGCGGCGGCCCGGGCGAGGTCGACCGAACCGCCCGCCGCGCCGTCGACGCTGACGGACCCGCGGGTCTGGCTCAAGCCTGGCCGCCGCCGTAGGGGCCCTGCTGGGGCGGCGTCTGCGGCGGCGGGTACCCACCGGGCTGCGGACCGAAGTACCCGCCCGGGTTGCCGGGCGGTGGCTGCGGGGCGCCGGCACCGGGCGTCGGGGTGACGCCCGGCAGGGCCCCGTTGCCGTTGGAGCCGTTGTTGCCGTTCGAGCCGTTGCTGCCGTTGGCGCCATTGTGGCCGTTGGTCGCGGGGACCGGCTTGCGCAGCGACGGCGGGATCTCGATCGGCGGGCGGTCGCTGGGCGTGCGCTTGCCGAACGCGGTGAAGGTGTTGTGCGCGGGCCGCTTGCGGACACCGGACAGGATCCGCTCGAGGTCCTTCTTCTCCAGCGTCTCGCGCTCGACCAGCTCGAGCACCATGGCGTCGAGCGCGTCGCGGTACTGCTGCAGGATCTCCCACG
>CAZZZE010000009.1:0-20272 GCA_964658365.1 uncultured Jatrophihabitantaceae bacterium | reverse complement strand
CACTACCCGTGGCTGGAGATAGAGACTGAGCTTCCCCGCACCGTGACCGCGACCGCGCTCGCGTCGGTCGCGCCGGACCTCGACGGGGTCGTCCTGGTCGAAGCGGACGTCGAGGTGCCCGCGGCCGCGGCAGAGATTGAATGGCTGGCGGGGCAGGCCGATGCGCTGCCCTACGACGCGGTCATCGTCGCGCAGTGCCGACTCGACACCGTGGATCTCACCGCGCGGGTGCGGGCGCTGGCCGACCACCCCCGGGTGCGCGGGGTGCGGCAGGGCCTGCAGGGACGCCCCGACGGCGCGCTGGCGACCGGGCAGATGATGGCCGGCGTGGACACCGCGGCCGCGGCCGGTCTACCGGTCGACGTCTGCATCCGCTTCGGCCAGTTCGACGAGTTCACCGCGGTCGCGACGGCCTGTCCCGACGCCACGATCGTGCTGGACCATCTGGGCAAGCCGCCGATCCGCGAGCGTTCGTTCGACGCCTGGCGGCGCGCGATCGGCGCCGCGGCGGTACGGCCGAACGTGCACGTCAAGCTGTCCGGCCTGACGACTGAGGCGGACCCGTCGGGGTGGCGGGAGGAAGACCTTCGGCCCTACCTCGTGGCTGCCCTCGACCTCTTCGGAGCGAACCGATGCCTCTTCGGCAGCGACTGGCCGGTCGCTGCCCCGACGACCACCTACCCGCGGTGGCAGGCGCTGGTGCACGACGTAGCGGGTGCGGCGTCCGAACGCGACCTCGTGCTCGACGGCAACGCCCGCAGGCTGTACCGGCTGGGCGGCCCGGTGCGGTCGACGCCGCCCACGAGCGCACCGTGATGCGACGCCGGACCGTGGCAGGAACCGGGTTGGCGCTCACGGAACTGGGCTTCGGGGCAGCGCCCATCGGCGGGCTCTACCGGGCCGTCACCGACGAGACGGCCGAGCAGACCCTCACCGCCGCGTGGGACGCCGGCGTGCGCTACTTCGACACCGCACCGCACTACGGGCTCGGGCTCTCCGAGCGGCGGCTCGGCCGGTTCCTGCGGACCCGCCCGCGCGGCGACGTCGTCGTCTCGACGAAGGTCGGCCGGATCCTGCGACCCGTTGCCCGACCGGGGGAATCCGATCTCGACATCGGCGGGTTCGACGTCCCGGCCACGCACGAGCGGGTCCTCGACTACAGCCGCGACGGCGTCCGCCGCAGCCTCGACGACAGCCTGGGCAGGCTGGGGCTCGACCGGGTCGACATCGTGTACGTCCACGATCCCGACGCGCATGTCGAGCAGGTGGTACGCGAGACCCTGCCTGCCCTCGTCGAGCTGCGCGACCAGGGCGTGGTCGGTGCCATCGGTGCCGGGATGAATGTGTGGCAGCCGCTGCACCGCATGGTCGCCGAGACCGACGTCGACATCGTCATGGTCGCCGGGCGGTGGACGCTGCTGGACCGCAGCGCGCAACCGTTGCTGGACCTCTGCGCGGAGCGGGGCGTGAGCGTGTCCGCGGCGGCGCCGTTCAACAGCGGCCTGCTCGCCCGCGACGACGTCCCCGACGACGCGCGCTTCGACTACGGCCCGGCGCCCGAGCCGGTGCTGACGACCGCCCGTGGACTCGCCGCGCGGTGCCGCGAGCGCGGCGTCGCGCTGCTGGCAGCGGCGTTGCAGTTCCCACTGCGGCATCCGGCCGTCGCGTCGGTCGTCACCGGGTTCGGCTCGGCGCCGCACGTCGAGTCGGCCGCAGCAGCGATGCGAATCGCCGTCCCACCCGACCTGTTCGACGACATCGATGAGTACCTGGAAAGGACGGTCCGGCAATGAGATTGGCCCGGCTCGGAGAGCCCCAGCACGAGACCCCGGTGGTGGCCGACGGTGAGGGGACTTGGCGCGACCTGCGCAGCGTCACCGACGACCTGACGCCACGCTTCCTGGCCGAGGGGCTGCCCGCGCTGCTCGCGGGCGGCGACATCGCGTCGCTGCCGGTCTACGCCGGCCCCACCCGTCCCGGCCCGCCGCTGGCCGGCATCGGCAAGATCGTGTGCGTCGGGCTCAACTACCGCGACCACGCCGCCGAGACGAACGCCGAACTGCCGCCCGAGCCGATCCTGTTCCTCAAGGCCCCGGACACCGTCGTCGGTGCCGAGGACGAGGTACTGATCCCGCGGCGATCGGTCAAGACCGACTACGAGGTCGAGCTTGCCGTCGTCATCGGCCGGACCGCGCGCTACCTCGACAGCGAGGCGGAGGCCCTCGAACACGTCGCGGGATACGCCATCAGCAACGACGTGAGCGAGCGGGAATTCCAGACCGAGCGTGGCGGGCAGTGGGACAAGGGCAAGAACTGCGAGACGTTCAACCCGTTCGGTCCGTGGTTGGTGACGGCCGACGAGATCCCGGACCCGCAAGCGCTCGGCCTGAGACTGTGGGTCAACGGCGAGCTGCGGCAGAACGGCGCGACGACCGATATGGCGTTCGGCGTCGCCCACCTCGTGCACTACGTCAGCCAGTTCATGACGCTCCACCCGGGCGATGTGATCAACACCGGGACGCCCGCCGGCGTCGCCATGGGTCGGCCTGACGGTGTCTACCTGTCGAAGGGCGATGTCGTGGAACTCGAGATCGACGGCCTCGGTCGTCAGCGCCAGCAGTTCGGGCCGGCCTGATGGGCAGCGTGGACGGCCTCAAAGCCCTCGTGACCGGTGGGTCCTCGGGCATCGGTCTGGCGACCGCGCGCATGCTCGCGGCCCAGGGGGCGCAGGTCGCGGTGCTCGACCGCGAACCGCCGGCGCACGACGACGGCTTCGTCTTCGTGCGGGCCGACGTGACCGACGACGCCGCGGTCAAGGCCGCCGTCGAGAGCGCGGGCGCGCAGTTGGGCGGGTTGGACCTGCTGGCCAACGTCGCGGGCATCGGCGCGCAGGGTGATATCGCAACCAATCCCGACAACGAGTGGGCGCACGTCCTGGACGTGAACGTCATCGGTCTGGCCCGCGTCACCCGCGCAGCCCTGCCGCTGCTCAGGCAGTCGTCGGCGGGGGCGATCGTCAACACCGGCTCGATCGCCGCCTGGGCCGGACTGCCGGAACGCGTGCTGTACTCGGCCAGCAAGGCCGCGGTGCACGGGGCGACGCTGGCCATGGCCGCGGACCTCGTCGCCGACGGCATCAGGGCGAACGTCGTGCAGCCGGGCACCGCCGACACGCCGTGGGTGGCCCGTCTGCTCGACCGCGCGGCCGATCCCGAGGCCGAGCGGGCCGCGTTGGCCGCGCGTCAGCCGATGGGCCGGCTGGTCTCCGCCGACGAGGTGGCGGCAGCGATCGTGTACCTGCTTTCGCCCGCCGCCGCGTCGACCACCGGCACGGCTCTTGCCGTCGACGGCGGCATAGCGGGGCTCCGGCTTCGACCGCGGAGTTCCTGACGTGTCGGTCGGGCACGACGACGCGACGGTCGAGGTCGAGCTTGCCTACGGCGAGACCGGCCTGACCGTGCATCTTCCGGCGGCGGCGACCACCGTGGTGCGGCCGACGCACCTGCCCGCCGGCGACGACCAGCCTGCGCTGTTGCGCGCTGCGTTGCGCGAACCGGTCGCCGGTCCGCCGCTGCGGGATCGGGTGCGTCCCGGGCAGCGCGTGGCCGTCTCGATCTGCGACCTCACCCGCCCCCAGCCGAGACGGGAGATGCTGCTGGCGCTGCTGGCCGAGCTCGACGGCATCACCGACCCCGCAGACGTGACCGTGCTGGTCGCGACGGGAACCCACCGCGGCAACACCGCGGTCGAATTGCGCTCGATGCTCGGCGACCTGCTCGACACCGTGCGTGTGATCAACCACGACGGTCGCGACCCGTCGGCCCTCACTTGGTGCGGAACGGCCGGCGACGACGTCCCGGTGTGGCTCAACCGAGCGTGGGTCGAGGCCGACGTCCGGATCACCACCGGCTTCGTCGAGCCCCATTTCTTTGCGGGATTCTCTGGCGGCCCCAAGCTCATCGCCCCCGGGCTGGCCGGTCTGGAGACCGTCCTCACCTTGCACGACGCAGCGCGCATCGGGTCGGAATCCGCGACGTGGGGGGTGTGCGTCGGCAATCCGGTGCACGACGACGTGCGAGCGATCGCCGCGCTGACCGGATGCGATTTCGGCTTCGACGTCGTGCTGAACGGGGAGAAAGAGATCGTCGCGGCATTCGGAGGGGATCTGCTGGCCATGCACGAGCGGGCCCGCGAGACGGTGCGACGGGTCGCGATGAGCCCGGTGGATCGGTTGTTCGACGTGGTGGTCACGACCAACTCCGGCTTCCCGCTCGACCAGAGCCTCTACCAGGCCGTCAAGGGCATGTCGGCCGCGGCGACGATCGTCAAGCCCGGTGGGGTGATCGTCTGCGCTGCGGAGTGCCGGGACGGCTTTCCCGACCACGGGTCGTTCCGCGAGGTGCTGTCCTCCGCCGAGTCGCCGCAGGCGTTGCTGGACTCGATCGCCGCCCGAGCCGAGACAGTTCCCGATCAGTGGCAGGTGCAGGTGCTCGCGCGCATCCTCGTCAAGGCCGACGTCTATGTCCACAACAGCCGGCTGTCGCGGGCCGAGCTCGCTAGCGCGCATGTCCGCTCCACCGACGACGTCGCGCGGACCGTGCGCGATGCGCTGGCCGCGGCCGGGCCGGACGCGAGGGTGTGCGTGCTTCCCGAGGGGCCGCAGACGATCCCGTACCTCGCCCCGCCCGCGTCGGTCGAGCGGGTCGCATGACGCCGGTCGTCCTCGTCGCGCCCGACTCGTTCAAGGGGACGATGTCGGCGGTCGAGGTCGCCGACGCCATGGCGGCCGGGGTCACCGACGCGGGTTCCCGCGCGATCCGCTGCCCTCTCGCGGACGGCGGCGAGGGAACGGTCGTCGTGTTGCGCGCCGCGCTCGGCGGCGAGCTGCGGTGGGTGAGCGTGCGAGGTTCTTTGGGCGAACCGGTCGAGGCGAGCTATCTGCTGACCGGTGACGGTGCGGTCGCGGCGGTCGACACGGCGACGGCCAACGGACTCACCCTCATCGCGCCGGCCGACCGGGACGCCGAGCGCGCGTCGACCTACGGCACCGGGCAATTGCTCGCCGCCGCGGTGGCCGCGGGAGCTCGGCACGTGCTCCTCGGCGTCGGCGGGTCCGCGACCACCGATGGGGGAGCGGGCGCACTCAAGGCGCTCACCGAGGCCGGCGGGCTGCGCGGTGCCCGGCTCACGGTGCTGTGCGACGTCGACACCGCCTACGAGGACGCGGCCCGGGTCTTCGCCCCGCAGAAGGGCGCCGACGCCGCCGCGGTCGAGCGCCTCACGTCCCAGCTGGTGCAGCTGGCCGGGACGCTACCGCGCAACCCGCTGGGGGTGCCGCGCACCGGCTGCGCCGGTGGGCTGTCCGGCGGCCTGTGGGCGGCGTTCGGCGCGGAGCTGGTCTCCGGCATCGACTACGTGCTCGACACCGTCGGTTTCCCGGCGCTGCTCGCGCAGTCCACGGTGGTGCTGACCGGCGAGGGTCGCCTGGACGAGCAGTCCTTCCAGGGCAAGGTCGTCGCCGGCGTCGTGCGGGCTGCCGCTCGTCGCGGCGTGCCGGTGCGCGCCCTCGTCGGACGAAACGACCTCGATCCCGCCCGCGCCCACGAGTGCGGCCTCGCCGGGGTGTTCGAGGCGGGCACACCGGAATCCCTGCGGGCGACCGCGGCGATGTTAGGCCGCAGCCAACCGTCACCTTGACTCACGTAACCGACCATGCGTCAGCAGTGTTCTAGACGGCAGTCCACGACAAAGGAGAGACAATGACGTCGCTACCAGTTAACCAAGATCAGAACCAACCACGACCTGCGGCTGCGCAACCCGTTCGGCGTTCCATCTCGATACTGACTTCGGCCGCGTTGCTGGTAACGGGCTTGAGCGCCGCCGCGATCGTCTCGTCTAATCCGTCGCCCGCAAGCGCTGCCACGGATCCAGTTCCAGGACTCGTCCAGGCGCAAACCGTTGCTCGGACGACGGCGAATTCCGCATCGGACGTAGCCAGCGCGAGCCTCATGGGCAATGGGGACGCTCTCGTCAGCACGTTCGGAGGTCCGTCCGACCTGTCCTTCGACGTGAACAAAAACAACTTCTGGTCCGACGCGATCGCAAATTCGAGTGGTGCGATCACGCAGAACGCGGTCCCGCTCCGCGTGGGGACCGTCGACATCAGTATTCCGGCGCTGAGTGGAGCGAGCTACAGCCAGGCTCAAGATGAGTACCGCGCCGAGGTGCGCTCGACGTTCGCTACCTCGACGCTGAGCGTCGTCGAGCGCTCCCGCGTGCTCGCGACTTCATCGAACCTCCTCGCAACAGACATCACCAACTCGTCGAATACTGCGATCCAGGTGACAGCAAACACGAAAGCGAATCAGTCATTCGCCGCCAATGGTGCGACAACGACGGCCGGAACATCGTCGGGTGCAACGGCCTGGGTCTCAAGAACAGGACCCAACGGTGCAGGCGCTGGTCCGACGAACAACGCTTTCAAGATGAGCGCTTCCCTTTCCACCAGAATCCTGGGAGCAACGGCGACCGTCTCCAGTGACAGCGCAGCAACTTCGTCAGCTGCTTTCTCGGTCCCCGCGGGTGGCACGGCCACGGTGGTGACCCAGATTCAGAGCACTGGCGGCGATTCCCTCACGAACACCCCCGCCGACCCGGTGTCACCGGGAAATGCAGCGGTGCAAGCCGTTACCCAGTCATCACTTTCCACCTTGGACACAGCGCACCTGAACTGGTGGTCAACCTATTGGCACGCGTCGTCTGTCAACCTGAGCTCAGAGCCGACGCTGATGCGCTACTACTACGGCTCTCTCTATATTCTGGCGTCCTCGAACCGTGCCGGCAGTTTTGCGCCAGGTCTCTACGGATGGAATGGCACAGACACTCCCCGGTGGCAGGGAGATTACACCACCAACTACAACGTTCAGGCCCCGTATTACGGCGTCTACTCAAGCAATCATCCAGAACTGGCTGCAAGTTACTACAAGGCCATAAATAGCATCAGCGATCAGCACGGCGTTGCGTATGCGGCGAGCCGCGGCTACCAGGGCACGTACTTCAGGACGCATTACGGACCGCTCGGGATTCAAACCGAACGAGACGGAAACCCTGACTGGGGGCAACGGACCAACGCTCTCGAGAGTGCCATCAACTTTATCAAGGATTACCTTTACACCAAGAATCTCACCACCCTCCAGCAGACGAGCTATCCATTCCTGCTCAAGGTCGCCGATTTCTGGGACGCGTATCTGGTCAAGGACTCCACGGGCCGTTACGTCGTCAACAGTAGCGACGTCGCTGAGAACGATGGAGCACACAATTTCAACCCGACTACTGCGCTTGCCTATCTCAGGACGTTCTACTCAGGGATGCTGACTGCAAGCTCGGATCTGAACGTGGACGCCAGTCGGCGGGCCAAATGGCAGGACATCCTGACAAACCTGTCGCAGTACACCACACTGCAATATTCTGGAAAGACGGTGTTCTCATTCTCTGAGAACAATCCATCCGCCGAGGCCAACCCGTATCCTTACAATCTCTACCCGGTATTCCCGGCCGAGCAGGTCGGAATTACTTCACCGTTAGCAGCGGTTGCCCGGAACACCATCTCGACACGCTCATACTGGGGACAGAACAACTCCTTTCCGGAAATTTATCCGGCTGCCATCAAAGCTGGGTACCCGGCAAAACAGGTTGTCGCACAGATGAATTCGATCCTCAACGCCGGAATGGGGCCGAACAACTTCTACAAACAGGGCGGAGGGGGCCTGGAAACCGTCGGAAGCATCGAAGCAATCGACAGCATGCTCCTGGAGAGCACTGACGGAGTCATCCGCCTGTTCCCGAACTGGACCGGAAGTGACGCATCATTCTCCAGCCTGCGAGCCGTTGGAGCGTTCACGGTCTCGTCCGCCATGACCGGTGGTGTGGTTCAGTCCGCGTCTATTACCAGCGAAAAAGGCGGGACACTGACGGTCCAAAATCCCTGGCCTGGCAGGGACTTGATTGTTAGCGCAGTCGGCGGTGGAACTGTATCGACCACGCGTTCGGCCGGGCAGTACACGTTCGCGACGACAGCCAGCACCCAGTACGTGTTAACGCCGAGCGGCGGTGTGCCGTCGGCAGTGCCCGGAAGCGTCGCCGTGTATGGGGACTCGACAGCGAGCAGCTCCGTGTCGAGTGGCGGTTGGAGTGCAGCAGCTGCAGTCGACGGCGACACACGATCCGTCGCAGGTTCGCTTGGCTGGTCGAGTTCAAGTTCTCTGGGCGCGAATCACACCGAGTCGTACGCTGTCGACCTCAGGTCGCCCTACATCGTCAGCCGTGTCGACCTGAGCCCGAGGGGCGACGCGGGGCAAGTTGGCGCCGGATACCCCGTGAGTCTTGACATCAGCGTTTCCACGGACGGGCAGACGTGGACAACGGCCTCGACGGCAAGTTCGATATCCCAACCGACCACGGCTACGCCGATCAGTTACTCGATCACCCCTGTCAAGGCGCAGTTCGTGCGGATCACGGGAACGAGTCTGCGAGCCAATCCCGGTGACGGGAATAAGTATCGAATGCAGTTGGCGGAGGTTGGTGTGATCGGTGGAGCGGACTCGCGCACTGCCACGGCGACGAGTTCGTATGAAGGAGGTGGGTGGAGCCTGACCAACGTTGTCAATGGGACGACGACGTCGAGTGCGAACGATTTAGGCTGGACTTCATCGGCAAACACCGGTGTGAACCACACCGAATCAGTTACGGTCGATATGGCGAGTGCCCGTGCGGTCAACGGCGTCGTGCTATATCCGCGCACCGACACCGGCAACGTTGGGCAGGGGTTTCCGGTGGACTACTCCGTGGCGACATCAACGGACGGTTCAACCTGGACGCCGGGTGCAACCGTCAATGGTCAGGCGCTTCCAACCGGGGCGCAATCCGTGACCTTCACCTCGACTCAAGCCAGATACGTGCGCGTGACCGGCACGAATCTGCGCCCCAACTCGGGTGATCAGAACCAGTACAGAATGCAGTTTGCTGAAATCACCGTGAGCCAAGGGTAGGTGCGGCCCGGGGATAGGGGGCGTCGACATCGGCACGGTCTACGCGCGAGAGCCAGATCGTCTCGCGAGCGACCAACATGGGCCGCACCCGGTCGGCTGGCCGGACTGCAGGACTGCGAACTTGTGTGGCAGCTCGGTGGTGAGGATCGTGGCCCCGCCGTCGTAGCGCCTTTGGTGTCCGACGGGCCTGGAATTCCGCGGAACGGTCACTGGCGCAACCCACCTCGCGGTCGCGACTGCCCTTCCAACGACCGATCCGACGCATGTCACGCGTTCAGGCCGCGTTCATCGACGGAAGCGGAACGTGGGCCCGTGCATCGTCGTTACTACCCCGTTCTCGGGCTCGCGGTTGCCGCGCTGGGCGCTGTTCTCTTGGCCTTCGCCGTACACGCCCGCTCGGGTTTGATCGAGACCGTCGATGTATCCGGGGCGCGCGCGCTGAACCACGCCGTTCGCCGGCATCCCGCCGCGATCACGTTCTGGAAGCTGGTGTCACTGGTCGGCAGCCCGCTGGTGTGGGACATGCTCGCGGCGGGTGCTGTCGGCGTGCTGTGCCTGCGCCGGCGATTCTGGACGGCCGGGGCGATCACTGTTGCGTTGGCGGGCGCAGCGATGCTGTCGACGGTGCTGAAGGTACTGGTCGGCCGGCCACGGCCGACGCTGGTCACGCCAGTCGCGCACGCCACGGGGATGTCGTTCCCCAGCGGGCACGCACTGACCTCCTTCGTCGCCGCGGGGCTGGCGGTGGTACTGCTGATGCCGATGACCAATCGCGTGGCGCGCGCGTGGGTGCTGGCCTGCGCGGTGCTGGTGTCGCTGGCGATCGGTTTCAGCCGCTTGATCCTCGGGGTTCATTACCTCAGCGATGTTCTCGAGGCTTGGCTCGTAGGCGCCGTGTGGCTGGGCGTCGTGGTGGGAGGGCTGCGCCGTGGCGGTGACCCGCTCTACGGGCGGGCCAGGGAGCAGAGCCTGCGCGCAGATACCTCGCGACGCCGGGACGCGAACGACCTCGTCTCCTAGTGAGTACCGACCGTGGGTGCGATCGGAGCCCACGAGGCTCGATCGTTGCCTTACGTCGACACCGACGTAACCCGCAAGCGCCGATACCAAGCAGGAGTGATTTCAGTTCTACATCGTGTCTACATGCCGTCTGAGCACCGTGGAGTCCACCCGCAGCAAGCGGCCCGGCCCACCACAGAGGGAGGTGCCCGCCGATGCGGATCCTCCACGTGACGGACTCGTTCCTGCCGCGCATGGGTGGCATCGAGCGCCAGGTCGACTCGTTGAGCCGACTCCAGGCGCTGCGCGGCGACAATGTGACGATTGCGTGCAGCGTCGCGTCGCAGGGGGCTGGCCCGGACGCGGGGGCGCGCACGATCCGCCGGCCCGTGGGGTGGAGCGGGACGCAGATCGCCTACCACCGCGCACTCGGCGTCATCCGCGACATCGATTTCCGGGGCGTCGATCTCGTTCACGCACACCTGTCGGTCGTCTCCCCGCTCGCTGCCCTGGCCCTGCGTCGCGCGGCGAGCCATGCAGTGCCGACGGTGGCCACGGTTCATTCGCTGTGGACGCCACGCGAAGGTGCGGCCTTGGGGCTGGCCCGTAATGCCGGGCTGCTCGGCGATCAGAGCACCGTCTGGAGCGCTGTCAGTAGCGTCGCTGCCGACACCGTCGCCCGTCATTTTGGAACGACCGTCGACGTCTTGCCGAATGGCGTTCATGCCGCCTACTGGGCCGCGCCGAGAGCACCGGCACCGCCCCGAACGCTCCGCGTCGCCACCGTCATGCGGCTGGTCGGGCGCAAGCGGCCGTCGCCATTCATCGCGATGATGGCTGCGCTGCGGGATCAGCTGCCACCCGGCCACGAGCTGCGCGTGAACATAGTCGGTGACGGGCCCCAACGTCCGTCCATCGCCGAGGCGGTTCGCCGCGCCGGGTTGCAGTCCGTCGTCAACCTCCACGGACAACTGCCCAGCAGCGGCGTCCGCGACGTCTTCGCCGACTCCGACGTGTACGTCGCACCGTGCCGCAACGAGTCCTTCGGCATCGCTGCACTGGAGGCGCAGTGTGCCGGCCTGCCAGTCGTTGCCCTCGCCTGCTCCGGCGTCGCCGATATCGTCTCCGGTGCCGGCTCGGGGCGCCTGGTCCACGACGACGCAGGCATCGTCGCGGCATTGCTCCGCCTGGCCGTGCGACCCGACGCAGTTGGCACGGCAGGAGTCGGCGGATGTCCGTTCGACTGGACAGCCGTGCTCGCGCGAACCAACAAGGTGTACGAGCGCGCGACAGGGTGTACTGATCGTCGCGAGCGGTCAGGTCAGCCGGTGCTGCGATGACGACGCAAGCATGGCCGTGCGCGCAGCCCGGATCGCATTCCGCGGTCGTGACGGTCAGCGTCGCCGTGTTTCAGACACGGGATTGGGATGGGGCACGGTCGTGATCCTGATCCGCACGCTCCCGGCGAGCTGCATGCCACGGTGAGCCCGACCTTGGCGGCTTTCCACGCTCACCCGGACGACGAGGTGCTGCTCACCGGCGGCACGCTCGCAGCCGCAGCAGCAGCCGGCTACCGAGTCGTGCTCGTCACCGCCACTCGCGGCGAATCGGGCCTGACCGAAGGCCGACCTACCCAGCTCGGCGACATCCGTGAGGCCGAGCTGCGACGTTCTGCCGCCCGCCTCGGCTGCCGCGAGGTGGTGTTGCTGGGTCATCCCGATTCTGGGATGTCGGCAGAACACGTCGACGGCTTTGCTCACCGGTCGGTGCACGAGCTCGGTGAGGAGCTGGTGGCGATCCTGCAGAGCCGAGGTGTCGACATCCTGCTCGGCTACGACAGCAACGGCGGTTACGGACATCCCGATCATCAGCAGGTTCACCGGGTAGCCCGCTACGCCGCCGAGCGGATGCCTGACCTGCAGCTGCTCGAGGCCACGATCGACCGCGCGGTGCTGAACCGAGCGCTGCGGGCGGTCGCGCGGATGCCGTTTCTCGTACCGTCCTGGGACGAGGGTTCCCTACGGCACGCCTTCACCCGCCCGACGGAGATCGACTTCCGAATGGACGTCCGCGCGCACGCGAGGACCAAACGAGCTGCGATGCGCGAGCACCGCAGCCAAGCCGTAGGGGGCAGTGGGGAACGACTGTTGGCGCTCCTGTCTCGACTGCCGCTGCCGGTGTATCGGCTAGTGCTGGGACGCGAGTGGTTCGTCGACCCGCTCGGGCGCTGCGAATCGTTCCTCGGAACGCGAGCAATCCCCGCCAGGGCTCGGCGCTGAAGCCGACGTCACCCATCCCGGCGGGGCGAACGACCGCGATCGGCTCGGGCTGACCGCGGTCAAGCCGTCGACCTGCCCGAGGCCGGAAGTCTCCGCAACGGTGGTTGACGGCGTCGGACCACGTCGCGCCAGCCGGCATTGCGCGCACCAACCGGGGTCATTGCGGGTCCGCCCCTCAGCCGGTGAGGACGTAGCGTCCAGCGCTGTGTGTAGTCAGCGTGGTCCAGCCCTGGCCGTCGGACTGCAGCGTTGCCCCCGTTGCGGCCGGCCCGACGATGTGTAGGAAGCGGGACCAGCGGACGCGGACGGCGACGGTCGCTGCGCGCGGTGTCTCGATCACGAGGTTGTCCTGATCGGCATCGACAACCCGGGCGGGCGGTGCTGCCACGGGGCTCGGATCAGCCACCCGGTACAACAGCCAATCGCGGTCTGACCACGCGAGCCTCAGATAAGGCAGGTCGCCGGCTCGTACCAGACGATCCTCGGGCCCGCTCTTGAGCGTGGTCCGGTTAATGACGACGTAACCGACCGCGTTGTTGTCCAGCCACAGTTTGTAGGTGGTCGCGTCGAGTGCGGGAGAACCCAACACGCCGTTCAAGGCGTTGTCCGACTGTGTCTCGTACCCGCGCGCCAGTTGCGCATGATTGAGCAGCGCGTAGGCCGCGACATGCGTGCCGTCCGGGATCACCTCGACCCGGTAATTGGACAGACCGCGGGTGCGGTCCAACTCGGCGGACAGCCGGGCGTAGTACGACGTACTCGAGATCGATTTGGACGCGACATCGAGGTCCAGCACGGTCTGCACGACGGTGCAGCCGAGGCCGAGCAACGTCGCCATCAGCAACACCGACAGCCTCGCCCGCGCGGTGGCGGCGACGGCGACGGGCAGGCACAACCAGGCGAACCGCTCGAAGTTGGAGCCCATGCCGTTGGGCACCAGGACGACGAGCGGGCAGGCGACGAGGGAGAGCACCAGTACCGCCTGCACGGACGGGGACGGTCGCGCGAGCAACATCAGGCCGAGCGTCGCTGCGGTGAGTACGCCCTCCCCCAGCGGAAACCCCTCCGGCCCCGGCATCCCGAAGTAGGCCGCAACCGAAACCAGGACGACTCCCGCTGCCGCCGAGGTGAGAACCGTCGTGGTGCGGCGCACCGGATCGTGCAGGAAGACCCCTGCGACGCCGAGGACGAGGAACACCGCGGACACCGGTGACACCAGAGCCGTCGCGGCGCCTGCCGCAGCCGCGGCACAGCGGCGGTTACCGCGCACGGCGATCAGCGCAAGGAGCATGAAGACGGTGCCCAGGGCGAAGGGCACCCGCCCGCTCAACAGGCTGGAGCTCGCGCCTATCGAGGCCGCCCAGGTCGCGAGCGCCGGGTGCCGGCTGCCCCGTACGAGCCAATAGCACAGGGGCGCGATCAGCACCGTGGCCGCTGCGCCCAGAACGCGAACGTCGGCGAGTCGGGACAGCAACGGCCCGAGCACGGAGTAGTGACCCGGGACCGTGCCACCGAACCAAGAGAACCAGTACGTCAGGCCGACGCCGTGGGCAGCTGCGGACTGGCGGGCCTGCGCGGCGAAGAGGTCGCCGACGTTCGGGGAGGCGATGAGGAACGCCGCCGCGGCTGCCGCTGCGAACAGCGGCGCGAGGTAGACCGGCTTCAGCCTGTGGACGTGCGGGCGATTCACCACGTTCTGCGACGTGGGCCCGTTGCCTAACACTGTTCCAGCCCAACCCTTTGCTGTGCGGTAGCGGCCGACCCGATCACGGGGTCATACCCACCCGTGATCACGAAGGCTACCGAGCGCCGACCCTGGACCGGTCTGCCGTTCTCCGTCGCGACTCACGGGCGACGTGCGAGCAAGGGGTCGACGACGTCCCGCCGCCGAGCGCCTCTATGCTCGAATTCGTGCCATCCGGCTTCGTGGGGCGTCTACGCATGCCTGAACCGCCCGGTCGCTGGGACGCGGGTGAAGGCGGACCTCGCGCCGCCATCCTGTACGCGAGCGACCCGACCCCTCGATCCGTTGACTGAATCGACGCTGCGTCGCCCGCGCGCCGACCACTGGGTGCGCGAGTTGATTTTCGCAGCTGTGCTGTACGAGGTGTACAACCTCATCCAGCACCTGCTCACCGGCAGCACCGCTCACGCCCAGCACAACGGGCGTGATCTGTTCGACTGGGAGCGGCGGTGGCACCTGGATCCCGAACGCTTCCTGAACAAGGTCTTCGATGCGCACACCGTCCTTGCGGTGCCGGCCTGCTACCTCTACGCGACGCTGCACTTCCTCGTCACGCCCGCCGTTCTCATCTGGACCTACCGTGCCCGACCCGCTGCCTACCGGCAGGCGCGCACCGTCCTGATCGTGATGACGGTCAGTGCTCTCGCCGGCTTCCGGTGGTTCCCAGCAGCCCCACCGCGCCTGCTCAACGGCGCAGGATTCACCGATACCTTGACTCATTTCAGTCGGTGGGGATGGTGGGGCTCGGACGCGCTTCCGTCGGCGGCCAGTTCGCTGGCCAACCAGTACGCGGCGATGCCATCGCTGCATGTCGGCTGGGCCGTGTGGTCGGGTGCAACGATCTTTTCGTTGACTCGCCAGCGCACGGTCCGGGTCCTTGCCCTCGTCTATCCCGCGGTGACCACCGTCGTCGTTCTCGGAACCGGTAACCATTACCTGCTCGACGCTGTCGCCGGCGCCGTGCTCTGGCTCGTCGCGGCGCTGTGCGTGAACTACCAGGGCCAGGTCAAGGTGGCCGCTCGCCGCGCTCTTGCCCGCCATGACCCGACTCCATCGAGCGACTGACCGCTCCGGTGAGGCCACTACGACAGCCAGGAAGTCGATCGAAGCCCACGTGTGCGGACTTCGTGCAGCCGGGGCCCGGGAATCAGCTGTTGCATCCGCATGTGCGATGCGTCGAGAGCCCAGCACGAAGACCGGAGGAACAACGGTGCCCCCGGCCAGATTCGAACTGGCGACGCCCGGCTTAGGAGTCCGGCGCTCTATCCCCTGAGCTACGAGGGCGGGGTCTGCCTCGCAGGGTACCGGGACGCGGGGCCGCGATGACTACTGTCGAGGGGGTGAGCGACGCCGGCGCCTTGACGCATCTGGACGAGCACGGCGCGGCCCGCATGGTCGACGTCTCGGCGAAGGACATCACGACCCGGACGGCGACGGCGGCGGGACGCTTCCGCACCACCCCCGAGGTCGTCGACCTGCTGCGCCGCGACGGGCTGCCCAAGGGCGACGCACTGGCCGTGGCCCGCATCGCCGGCATAGCCGGGGCCAAGCGCACGCCAGACCTCGTGCCGCTGTGCCACCCGGTCGCCCTGCACGGCGTCACGCTGGATCTCGAGCTCGAGGCCGACGGGGTGGTCATCACGGCCACGACGCGCACCGCCGACCGCACGGGCGTCGAGATGGAGGCACTGACCGCCGTGGTCACCGCCGGGTTGGCGCTCTACGACATGGTCAAGGCTGTCGATCGCGGTGCGGTGCTCACCGACGTGCGGTTGCTGGCCAAGGCCGGTGGCCGTTCGGGGGAGTGGTCCGTATCGTGAAGGCCGCGGTGATCACCTGCTCGAACCGCTCGGCCAGTGGCGAGCGGGCCGACGACTCCGGTGAGCTGCTTGCCGGGCTGCTCGCGGACGCCGGGCACGAGGTCGTGCTGCGCCGCATCGTGCCCGACGACCTCGAGCAGATCCGCTCCGCGCTGCGCGAGGCGCTCGACGCCGGGGCCCGCGCCGTGCTGACCACCGGCGGCACCGGCCTGACGCCCACCGACGTCACGCCCGAAGCGGTCGCGCCGCTGCTCGACAAACAGGTGCCGGGCATCGCCGAGACGCTGCGCGCGGTGTCGCGCGAGCTGGTGCCGACCTCGGTGCTCTCGCGCGGGGTCGCCGGCACGATCGGCGCCACGCTGGTCGTCACCCTGCCGGGCTCGCCTGGCGGGGTGCGCGACGGCATGACGGTCCTGGCCCCCCTGCTCGAGCACGCGGTCGACCAGCTCGGCGGCGGTGACCACCGGCCCGGAGGGGGCGTATGACCGACGAGAGTCCGGGCAGCGACGTGGACCCGGTGCTGCGGCTGGTCGCGGTGTCGGCCGAACCGCTGGACGTCGCCCTGCACGAGGTGGCGGTCGCGCATCCGCGCGCCGGCGGTCGGGTGGTGTTCTGCGGCGTGGTCCGCGAGCACGATCACGACCGCGACGTCACCGAGCTCGAGTACGAGGCGCATCCCAGTGCCGAGCAGGTGCTCGCCGAGGTCGCGGCCGAGATCGCGGCCGACCCCGAGGTCCTGGCCGTCGCGGTCAGCCACCGCACGGGCGTGCTGGCCATCGGCGACATCGCGCTGGTCGCCGCGGTGGCCACCGCGCACCGGCGAGAGGCGTTCGAGGCCTGCGCCCGACTGGTCGACGAGACGAAGGCCCGGCTGCCGGTCTGGAAGCGCCAGGTCTTCACCGACGGCTCGGACGAATGGGTGAACTTCCCGTGACTGAGCCGCGGTCCAGCACTCCGGCCGGGCGCGACAAGCGGCGCGAGCCCGACGACCAGCCGGTGCTGCCAAGCGTCACCCGCGACGAGTCCGGCGAGGGCTGGGGCGACGAGCGCTCGGGTGAGCGCGACGAGGATTGGTACCGCCGAGAACGCCCGCCCCACCACGAGTAACGGCACGGCAGCCGTCGCGGCGCCGGATCAGCCCTGCGGCGTCGGTCGCGGCGACGGCGACGAGCCCTGCTGCGCGAGCAGGTCGCGGATCTGCTCGAGCAGGACGATGTCCTCGGCCTTCGGGTCGGGATCGGGGTCGCCCTTGACCAACCGGGCGGCCCGGGCCTCGGCGATCCGGTTCAGCGGCGCGACGATCAGGAAGTAGATCGCCGCGGCGACGATCAGGAACGAGATCACGGTGTTGATGAAGTCGCCGTACTGGAACGTGCTGTCATTGATCGTGAACGTCAGCCGGCTGAAGTCCGGCTGGCCGCCGATCGCGGCAATGATCGGGGTGATGATGTCCTTGACCAGCGCGTTGACGACCGCACTGAACGCAGCGCCGATGACCACAGCGATCGCCAGATCGACGACGTTGCCCCGCATGATGAAGTCCTTGAAGCCTTTGAGCACCGTTTCCTCCTAGGGCCCGCGTTGACAGGGTCGTCCCCACCCGTGCGAATACTAGGGCGAGATCAGCACGACGGTGAACGTTCGCGACGCCTGTTGCCTGGTCGCGCGCAGGGCTGTCGCCCGGTCGGCGGCGATGATGACCACGGCCGCCTCACCGTCGCCGCCGGGCAGCACGCTGAGCACGGTGGCGTCCCCGGCGACGAGGGCGGCAGTTGCCTCACCCGGGTCCGTGTCGACCGTGTCGGACGACGGGCCGGCGAACACGTCGACATGGTCGCCGGCGTGGACGTACTCGGCCGTGCGGCCGGCGACGTCGATCGGCACCGCACCGAGCCCGTCGGTCAGGCCGGTGGCGATGCCGGCCCCGAGCAACCGCGGCGCGGTGAGCGGCTCGGCCGCGACCAGCGCACCGGCGCAGCGCCGCCCGATCACGGCGCGGGTGCTCCTCGGCGTCTGCGGTGGGTGCAGTGTCGCCGGCCAGTGCTCGACGCGGACGTCGCCGGCGTGCAGGACCCGGCCCGCGGCGACAGCATGCGTGGTGACCACAACGGGGACGGTGCGCTCCGGGGCTCGCGCTGCGGCCCGGTCGCGGGCCGTGCCGAGCGCGCTGAACGCGGCCAGCAGCAGGCAGGTCGCGGCGGCGAGCAGCCGCGGCCAGCGGCCCACCCGCAGCCACAGGACACGAAGAGACTCGAACATGGCTCGACCGTAGGTAGCGACGCGGCCGGGCGGCGGGCCGCGAGCCAGGCTGTGGACGAGCCTTCTGCTTGTGGATGACCGCCGCGGGAACCGTCAGACCGGCGTGCTCGTCAGGACGACGCGGCGGCCTTGCTCGACGAGCTGCTCGACGACGACGAGGACTTCTCACCGCTCGACGACGTACTCGAACTGCTCGACGTGTCCGACGACGAGCTCGAGTCCTTTGCTGCAGGCGCCTTGGCGGCGTCCTTGCTCGAGTCCTTGCCCGCCGAGTCCTTCCCCGACCCCGGCTCGCCGGAGCCAGCCGAGCCGCTAGCGGCTCGGCTGTCGTTGCGGTAGAAGCCCGAGCCCTTGAAGACCACGCCGACCGCCGAGTAGACCTTGCGCACCGGGCCACCGCACACGGGGCACTCGGACGCCGAAGCGTCGGTGAACGACTGCACCAGCTCGAAGTTGTTCCCGCAGTCGGGATTCGTGCAGGCGTATTGATAGGTGGGCATGGACGTCCTCCGAGAATGGCTGGCACTCACAGGCTACGACTGCTAACTGAACGGGCCGACACCGGTATTCCGCAGAGCAGTCAGGCCAGCTGCGTCCACCCCGACGGCGTCACCACGGCCCGCACCGGCCGGTCCCACGGCTGCGCCGGCACGGCGACCTCGCGTTCACCGTCGAACAGCAGCGCGGCGGTCACCGCCGAAGGGGCGCAGCGAAGCAGCGCCCGGTCGTACGATCCGCCGCCGCGCCCCAGCCGCATCCCGTCCTCGCCCACCGCAAGGGCAGGCACCAGTACGGCTTCGGCCGCGCCGATGGCCGAGACCCCGAGCGTCGGGCCCGGTCCCGACCCCCGCCACTGCGCCCAGTCGAGGTCGCGGTCTGGCAGCGTGACCGGCACCAGCACCCGCACCCCGGAGTCGACGAGGCGCTCGAGCAGGGCGAGCGAACCGGGCTCGGTGCGCAGCGGGACGTACGCCGCGACGCAGCGCCACCCGGCCATCGCCACCCGGCTCAGCACCGTCGCGCGGATGACGCTTCGGGCGTGCTCGCGTTCGGCGTCGGTCATCGCGGCCCGGCTCGCGGCTCGCCTGCGGCGCAGCGCGTCCTTCGCGCACACGACGGATTCGGACGGATCGCCGGCAGGCACCTGGCTATTCTCACCCCGTTAGGCTCGGGGAATGGCCAGCCGAACCGTGACCAAGGCGCTTGTCCCCGCAGCAGGGCGAGGCACCCGCTTCCTGCCGTTCACCAAGGCGGTGCCCAAGGAGCTCGCACCTCTGGTCACCACGCCGGCGCTCGAACTGGTCGTGGCCGAGGCGGCGGGCGTCGGCATCACCGACGTCCTGCTCGTCGTCAACGAGGAGAAGCAGCCGGCGATCTCGGCCTACTTCTCGCCGCACGAGGAGCTCGCCGCGGCTCTGGAGAAGAAGGGCGATCAGAAGGCGCTGGCCAGCATCCGGCGCCCGGAGGAGCTGGCACGCGTCAGCTACACCCATCAGACCAACCCGCGCGGCCTCGGGCACGCGATCGGGTGCGGCGAGGACTTCTCCGCCGGCGAGCCGCTCGCCGTGCTGCTGCCCGACGACCTCGTCGACGACCGCGACTCGCTGCTGGGTCCCATGCTCGACGTCTACGCCGAACACGGCGGCGTCGTCATCGCGCTGCTCGACGTCGGTATCGACAACATCAGCAAGTACGGCTGCGTCGTGCCCGCCGAGGGCGCCGACCCGGACGCCGACGTCGTGGCGCTGGCCGACATGGTCGAGAAGCCGAAGCTCGAGGACGCACCGAGCACCCTGGCGATCATCGGTCGCTACGTCCTGCCGCCGGAGATCTTCGCCGCGCTACACGACACCGACCCCGGCGCGGGCGGCGAGATCCAGATCACCGACGCCATGCAGCGCCTCATCCGCGGCGGCACCCCGGCACACGGCGTGGTCTTCCGCGGCCGGCGCTATGACACCGGCGACCGCCTCGACTACGTCAAGGCCGTCGTCCAGCTCGCCGTCCGACACCCCGACATCGGAGCGGACTTCCGTGCGTGGTTGGGGGAGTATGACCCCGACGCGGACTGACGGGAGAGCACGCTGTGGCTGATGACGACCGCCTGCGGACGGTCGACGAGCA
>CAZZZE010000008.1:0-20931 GCA_964658365.1 uncultured Jatrophihabitantaceae bacterium | reverse complement strand
CTCATCCCCAAGCGGGTGCTGCTGCCGCTGCTGGCCAAGCAGCACCCCGCGTTGCGGCACGCGACGTAAGTGGCACTGTGGTCGGGCGGGGTTGCCTTCACCCCGCTCGACCGCCACCGAGGACGGGAAGCCGGCCACGGTCGCCCAGTTCAAGAAGCCAACCCAGAAATGAGCGCTGGCGAGGAGGCGCTGCGCGAGGCCGCACGGGCGGAGTCCGCCCGGATCTACGGCGCGCTGATGTCCGACCGCACCGTCGAGGCCGACCGTCGTCCACAGGCAGTGCACAACGCGGTCGCTGCTGTGGACACGGCCCGCGTCATCCAACTGCACAAACGCCGGAAGTCCGCATGACGGCCGCCGTGGTGGTGCCGATGCCGTTCCCCGGCCTGCACGGCGAACCCTGGATGGACGGGGCGTCATGCGCGTCGGTCGACCCTGAACTGTTCTTCCCCGAGAAGGGCGGAACTACGACGCCGGCCAAGAAGGTATGCCGCGCGTGTGACGTGAAAGCGCCGTGTCTGCGGTTCGCTCTCGACAACGGCGAACGGTTCGGCATCTGGGGCGGCACATCCGAGCGTGAGCGTCGCCGCATGGAGACAAGGCGCAGGGCGTCATGAGCGCCCCCAGGTACGCACCCTGCCGCTGCTCCCACGGCAAGGACTGGCACGAACGCGACGGCCTCGCGCCGCAATGCACCCACACAGGCTGCACCTGCCTCGCCTACCGGCCCAACGTCCCTGCTCGACCAGACCTGCAAGCCACCACCACGCCCATCCGGCCAGCCGAACCGACGACACCTGCCGTCCAGGGTCAGCGCGGTCCCACGATCGACCAGGTGCTCGCCGCCGGGAAGCGGTCGGAGTTCAAGCGCACCGTCGCCCTCGCCGAACGAATCGCCGTCCTCGTGCACGACCTGCGCGGCCGGCTCACCGACGAGCGTCAGGCCGCCGAAGCGAAGCGACAGCAGGACGCAGTAGCCGAAGCCGCCAAGATCGAGATCGCCGAACTGGAGGCCAGGCTCAAGGCCGCCCGCGCGAAGCTCAAGACCGGCAACGGCGGGACCCCCCCCCAGCGGCACGAGCCAGCCTGCCGCCACAGGCGAGCACGCCTGCACCGAACCTGGCTGCGACCGGACGTTCGCCACCACTCAAGCCCGCGCGATGCACCGGCGGCGCGCGCACGAAGGCTTCGACCCGCTCGCCACGAAAGCCGGGTGAGCCGGTGACCCAGCTTGTTCAGCGATCACGTTTCGGCGGAACGTCCATCACGTCGCGCAGCGGGACCGTGATCGCCCCCCGCTTCTTCAACCTTGTCGGCGGCCTGGTCCAAGACAGCGTCACGGTCGCGTCACGGAAGTCGGACTCAAAGACCGTGAGGTGGCAGCGCGTCGACTCGCCAGGCACGAACAACGCCAGCCTGGTGGGCTTCGCGTATTTGTCTTCGCCGTCGAACCAGACCTTGCAGTTCGCCGATGTCAGCTCGAGCCGAAACGCAGCACCGTCTCCGGCGTTCATCAACTTGCCATGCACGAAGAGGTGGTCACCGCCGCCGCCGCCGCGATCAAGGCTCCAAGACGGAACGACATCTAGAAGTACCCAATCTGGCTCGGTCCGATTTCGTCTCTGCACCCATAGCGCTGCACTGGTAGCCAGCGCGGTCGCGACGGTGGCCGCCGCAGTCGTTGCGCCCCAGAACACACCCCAGTCCATGGGTACGGAGTGTGCCGTATGAGTCTGACGATTACGGACCTGTTCTGCGGCGCCGGCGGATCCGGGATCGGGGCGGTCGCTGCCGGCTACACGCTCGTCATGGCCGCGAATCACTGGCAGAAAGCGATCGACACCCACGCCGCGAACTTCCCCGACACCGAGCACGACTGCGCCGACATCTCCCAGGTCGACCCGCGCCGCTACCGCGCCACCGACGTACTGTGGGCCTCGCCGGAGTGCACGAACCACTCGCAGGCCAAGGGCAGCAAGCGCAGCACTGGCGAGCCGGACCTGTTCGGTGACGTCCTGCCCGACGAGGCCGCCGAACGCTCACGGGCCACCATGTGGGACGTCCCCCGCTTCGCCGAGACGATGGTCACGCGAGGCCGCCCCTACCGCGCCATCGTCGTCGAGAACGTCGTCGAGGCCGTGAAGTGGCTCCCGTTCCGCGCGTGGCTCGAGGCGATGTCGCAGCTCGGCTACGACCACCAGCTCGTGTCGCTGAACTCGATGCACGCGCCAGCAGTCGAAGCGCCGCGCGCACCGCAGTCACGCGACCGGCTCTACATCGTGTTCCACCGCCACGGACAGCGCCGCCCCGACGTCGCCCCGCGCCCGGCGGCCTGGTGCGGCCTGTGCGCCACCGAGGTCCTCGCGGTGCAGGCGTGGAAGAACGGCCGCACCGTCGGCCGCTACCGCGCCCAGTACGTCTACGTCTGCCCGGCCGGTCACGCCGTCGAGCCCTACGCGCTGCCGGCCGCCGCGGCGATCGACTGGACGATGCCCGGCCAGCGGATCGGCGACCGCGCCAAGCCGCTCAGCCCGAAGACGATGGCCCGCATCGAAGCCGGGCTGCGGAAATACGGCACCGAGCCTTACCTGACGATCAACCGTGAGGGCACGCGTAATCGGCCTGTCGCGCATCCGATGTCGACGATCGTGGCGGCACCGAACGCGATTGGCCTAGTCGTCCCAGTAGAGGGCCGCGACGGCAAGCAGGCCGCACCGACCACGGTCCCGATGCGCACCGCGACCGCCCGCGCAGAGACTGCGCTCGTCGTGCCCTACTACGGCGCCAGCGAGGCCGCGCAGCCGTCGAGCAAGCCACTCGGCACACTCACCACCCGAGATCGGTACGCGCTCGTCGTTCCGTCCGGCGGCACATGGCGCGAGAACGCCATCCATGACACCGAACCGTTTGGCACCGTCACCACCCGCGAGACAGACGGCGTCGCATTCATCGCCGAGCTACGGGGCGGACCTCGGTCGTCAAGCGACGCTCGCAGCGTCGACGACCCGCTCTGCACCGTCACCGCGTCCGGAAACCACCACATGCTCGTCCGGCACAACAGCAGCAAGGGCCCGGGCGGCGAGATGTGCACGCCAGCCACCCAACCCGCACGCACCATCACCACTCACGGCCACCAGTCGCTCGTCAGCATCGAAGCCCAGATCGGCGACGCCACCTTCCGGATGCTCGAGCCGCACGAGATCCAGGCCGCGATGGCCTTCACCGCCGAGTACCGCGTCCTGGGCAACCGCCGCGAGAAGGTCCGCCAGCTTGGCAACGGCGTCACACCGCCGGCGGCTGAGTTCCTCCTCGGCGCTGTCGCGAGATCACTGGACGGCGCCGCATGAGATCAGAAGATCTGCGGGCCGTCATCATCGTCGGCCTGCACATCGGACCATTGGCGGATTCTCACGCTCGCCCAGCCGTCACCGGTCTCAAGGAGACCGCCAGGCACGTCGCCGTCAAGAACGTCGACCCGACTCAGGTGGCCGAGGTTCAACCAGTACTCGATCAGCGGCTCCGCGAGACGCACGATCTCATCGCTCGCGACGCTCGCGCGGACCTGCTTGCTGAGCGTCGACTGGTTCTCGTCTTCCACCAGGACGAGGACCTTGATCTCGGGGAACTTCACATAGGCCGGCATACGTCCGAGCGTGCCGCATGAGGGCCATCACCGTCCAGCAGCCCATGGCCACCGCGATCCTCCACCACGGCAAGACCGTCGAGAACCGCAGCCGCATCGACAACTGGCGCGGCCTCACCGGCGAAACCATCGCCATCCACGCCGGGAAGAAATGGAACCCCGAGTACGCCGAAACCGTCCACGAACTCACCGGCCACCACTACACACCCGACACAGTCACCCTCGGCGCCATCATCGGCCTCGCCCGCATCACCGACGTCCACTGGGAACGCGACGACTGCTGCGAACCCTGGGGCCACGCCGGCCTCGGCGTCGTCCACATTGCCCTCGACCTCGCCAGGCCGATCCAGCCGATCTACTGCCGCGGCAACCTCGGCGCCTGGCCCGTCCCGGCCATCATCCGGCGCGAACTCGACGCGGTGCGGCCATGAGCGACACCTGCCCGTCGTGCGGCACACACACGACACCGATCCGCGGCCACCGCACCCTCTGCTTCGACTGCACGATCACCGAGCTCGGCCAGCTGCACGGCGAGACATGGGAAGCGATGCGCGCGCGCACCAGAGTCACCGAAAAAAAGGCCGCCAAGCGCATGTCCGGCGGCCGAGTCGACCAGGTGAACCTCGGATGAGACTCGCGATCGCCGACCCGCCCTACCCGCCGATTCGGGCAGCTCACCCGCGGAACGACAAGCCCCGGGCATCGTTCTGGTACGGCGACTCCTCGCCGACCTCCGGGACGAACATGCCCCGCGCCGACCACCATGGGTCTGCACGAGAGTGGGACGACCCAGCCCGTCACCGCGCACTACTGGAGCAGCTCGAGAGCGATTACGACGCGTGGGCGATCGTGACGGCACACGACGGTCTTGACGCCTACGGCGAACGCCCGCGCGGCAGCCGCGTCATGGTCTGGCACCGCACCAATGGCGGCGTCGGCGCCGCCTACATCCGCAACTGCTACGAGCTGGTGATCGTCCGGCCACACCAAACCCGCCGATCCAGCCGCCTCATGGGCCGTCAGGTCCCCGACGTGCTCACCTGCCCCTCGCCGCGCTACGGATTCGCTGGCAGCAAGCCACCCGAGTGGACCCGATGGGTGCTCGACGCGCTCGGCTACGACGCCGACACGGACACCGTCGACGACCTGTTCCCCGGCTCTGGATCCGTGGCCGCCGCTGTCGCACAAGGAGTGCTTCTGTGACCGCCGACCTGTTGGCCGCGTTCCATGCCGCCCTCACGCCCTACGCGCGCCGCATCTGCCCCAACCGACCCGACGACACCGCCCTCATCCACGCACTACTCCGCGGCGACACCTGGACCCCCGTCGCGCTCGCCGCACACGTCGGCGCCAACGACCGCGGACTCACCCTCACCACCGCCCGCATGCGATTCAGATTGCGACGCGCCGCCGGCCAGTACGACGACCACGAGGAGACGAACGACTGATGGGCACGAACATCGAATGGACTGACGAGACGTGGAACCCCGTCACGGGTTGCACCAAGGTGTCTGCGGGCTGCGACCACTGCTACGCCGAGACGTTCGCCGAGCGATTTCGCGGCGTGCCCGGCCACCACTTCGAGCAGGGCTTCGACGTGGTCTGTCGCCCCGAGCGGCTCGACATCCCGCTGCGATGGACGAAGCCGCGTCGGATCTTCGTCAACTCGATGAGCGACCTTTTCCACGAGGACGTGCTCAAGTTTGACGACGGCCATCCGGCACCCTTCATCGCCCGGATCTTCGCGCGCATGGTCGCCGCACCCCAGCACACGTTTCAGATCCTCACGAAGCGGCACGGCGTGATGCGCGCGCTGCTGCGGGCCCCGATGTTCCGGCTTGACGTCAACGCCGAACTGCTCCGCATCGGCCACCCGGTCATGTCCGGAGGCATGACTGATCCCAACTTCACCTGGCCAGCGAACATCTGGCTGGGCGTGTCCGTCGAGAACCAACAGTGGGCCGACATCCGCATCCCCGCCTTGCTCGACACCCCAGCGGCAGTCCGGTTCCTTTCGTGCGAACCGCTGCTCGGACCAGTCAGCCTGTTCAACCGCAGCAGCCTCGACACTGGCACGCTGGTCGACTGGGTCATCGTCGGCGGCGAGTCGGGCCACGGCGCCCGACCGATGCATCCCGAATGGGCGCGCCAACTCCGCAACGAGTGCACCGAGAACCGCATCGCGTTCCTGTTCAAGCAGTGGGGCGAGTGGGCGCCGCTCAAGCAGCTGCCTCGCGGTGACCATTGGTCACCGACGCCGGGTCTCACGAGGGAGACCACAGTCCAGGGGAAGACGGTGTACCGCGCCGGTAAGCATCGCGCCGGCCGCGAGCTCGACGGCCGCACGTGGGACGAGTACCCAGCCGAGGCGACCGCCTGATGGCCAAGAAGGACGATCGTCTCTTCATCCGACTCCATATCGGCATGCCCGAACACCCCAAGATCGAAGGACTGTCCGACAAAGCCTTCCGTCTGCTCGTCGAGACCTGGGCCTGGTGCGGCCGAAACCCTCAGACCAACGGCCACGTCACCAAAGCCTCCTGGTCCAAGCGCGGCACACCGCGAGCACGCCGCGAGCTGCTCGACGTTGGCCTATTCGACGAAGACCTCAACGGCGGCGCCATCGCCCACGACTGGGACGACTGGCAACGCACCTGGGACGAGATCCAGGAGTCCAAAGCCGAGAAGCGCGACGCCGGAGCGTTCGGCGCACACAAACGATGGCACCTCAACAAAGGCATCCGCGAGACCGACTGCGAGTTCTGCTACCCCAAGCCGCGCGCCGTAGCAGGCGGATAGCACCACCTATAGCCAAACCCATAGCCCGAGCCATAGCAGACCCATTAGCAAAAGGATGCGAATCGATGGCAGATACAGATACAGACCCAGATAGAACTACCTACTCGGGTTCTGATCGAACGGCTGGCTTCCAGCACGCGCGCGAACCCAGCCAGCCGATCAACCCCGACGAAGACCAGACATGGCTCCTCGGGTACCGCATCAACCGCATGAACAACACCGCCTGCCTCCTCGGCTTCAACCCCGCGCTCACTTCGACCCTGCGAAGCAAACGCTGGGCCACCCTCGTCCGAGACACCGGCTGGGTCATCCCGCTGCGCTACCTCGAGCACGTCGAGAAGCTCCTCGCCGGCGCAGACGTCGACCTCTTCGACGTCGAAGGCGCACCCACCCCTGGCCAACGCGACCGCGAACGACGCGACGAAAACGCCCACCACCAACGCGTCCTCGCCGACCTCCGAGCAGCCCGCGAAGCCATCGACCCCGTCGCCGCCGAACAAGCCAGACGCGAAGCACGAGCAGCATTCGACGCCGCCATCGCAGCCCGACACCCCGAGCACGAGCACAGCGACGAGGCAGCCTCGTGACCGCGCGACCTGTCGACAGCGGCTGGCCGTCTGGACCTGTCGTTGGTCGGTGTTGGCCGTCGTGGCTGTGTCGGCTGGCGCATCGGCGGCTGCTGATCGTGGACGGTCCTGAGGCTCGCTGGTGCCCGACGTGCGGGTGCGGACGATGAGCATCGACTACGACACGGACGCTGACGGCGACTGGTACGACGGCGAGGACGACGGCGACCCGGGCTGCACCTGGTGTGGCGGGGATGGCATCGGCGACGGGTGCGGCGACCCGATCCAGTGCTGCGGCGAGGATTTCTGCCATCCGTGCCGCGGATCTGGCCGACGCGATCAGCAGACGGTGTTCTGATGACGGCCGAGCTGTGGGTGCGTGCTCTCGGAACACCCGCGCCGCAGGGCAGCCATCACCACGTCGGCCGCGGTGTCGTGGTGGATTCGTCGAAGACGTTGCCGGCGTGGCGGAAAGCCGTCACCGCGGCGGCACAGAGCGCGATGCTCGCTGCCGGGTGGGTGACGTTGACCGACGCCGTGGCGCTGGATGTGACGTTCCTGATCGCCCGGCCGCGGACCGTGCGCCGTGCCGAGCCGACGGTGCCGCCCGACGTCGACAAGCTGATCCGTGGCTGCTGTGACGCCCTCACCGACGCCCGCGTGTGGGCCGACGACGCGCTCGTCCTCGACGTCCACGCCCGCAAGACGTACGCGCAGCCCGGCGACAAGCCTGGCGCGCTGATCCGAGTACGAGCCATGAGCCAGATCGGAGCAACGCTGTGAATGACGAACTGCGCGACGAGGCCGGGATGCTGGCCGAGGAGATGCGACGCGCGGCCAACGGGAAGCCGTACACCGCACCGGAAGTGTTCGTCCAACAGCACGCTGAGGCCGCGCTCGTGATCCCGTCGCTGCTGTCTGCTCTCGCCGCTGCCCGAGCCGAGGTCGAACGGCTGAACCTTGCGCTGAACGGCTGGGAGGACGACGTACAGGCTCTGCGCGCCCGGGTGGCTGACCTGGAAGCGGCCCAGGGATTCGGCGCTTCGCACTGGTACCACCGCTTCAACGAGGAAGCGGACCGCGCTGACGCTGCCCTTGCCGAGAACCGGGACCTGCGAGCCGCAATCGCTGCAGAGATCGTCGTGCAGAGGCACCTGATGCACCTCACCGAATACGGCGAGCGAATGCTGCTCGCCGCTCTCGTTCCGCCTGCCGCTGCACCGACCGAGGAGACACCATGAGCGACACGTGGGCCACGCGCGACCCTGAGACCGGGCGACATCACCGCAGCGGACACGTGCTGGTGCTTGCCGAAACCGACTGGTGGTGCCAGATCTGCAAGCACTACTTCGACGCTGCCGCAGACGCCGACCTGTTCTGGTGTGGCGAATCGTGCGCAGGAAAGCACCCCGGCGACAGGAGGAAGTCATGAGCGACGCGAGTAAGCCGACGTCCGAGCAGATCGCACGCATCGTCGCAGCGTCACCGTCCATTACCGAAGCCGCCATCGGCCTCATTCAGCACGCCGCTCGCCAAGTCAACGTGGCGCTTGCCGATAGCAGGATCGAGCCCGACAGCGTGGGTGCGGCATGGCTGCGCACCATCGGCCGAACCCTGATGAACGACCCCAGCCAAGACGGCTGGGTTTTCCCTTCTGCCGCTGCCGTCCCGGACTATGGAAATACGGTTGGCATCCATAGCCCGGCTGCCGCCCCACCCGTCGCTGCCCCGACGCATGGCGATCACGACTTCGAGCCCGGCATCGACACAGATATGGCCGCAGAGGGTCGCTCACCTGACCCGCGATGGTGCAACGTCTGCGGTGAGTCCGTCGCTGCCCCGACACCGGCAGAGCCGACCGAAGCCGAGACGCGGACGTGGCACGCGACGGGACCGCGAGCCTCAGCTTTTCATGTCCGCATGATCGTCGCCTGGATCAAGGCCAACGGCGGCGACGCGCGGTACGAGCCACGGCACATTCAGATCGATCCGGTCCACCGAGACCCTCGCGTCACCCAGCCTGCTCGCATCGTCATCACCGGCCCGAACGGCGACGTGATCGTGCGCCCCGGTGACACCGTGAGGATGGGCGGATGGTTCTGCGAGGGCTGCCTGCGTCCCGTAGTTCCCGGGCAGCACGACCGGCGCGAAGGCCAGTGCTGGGCCACCGACGATCGCCGCGAGTTTACCGTCACCCCGGCCACGGAGCCGACCGAATGAGCGCGATCGTCGACTGCCCAGCCTGCTCGAACGGGCGACACGAAGGCCACGACGCCAAGCACGGTGTCCGACCGGGACTGCTCGGTGGTGCGGAATGCAACTGCTCGGGCGACTGCGCAGACCGTCACGACGCTGCCACCGAACGGTTGCTTCGTGCGATCTTCGGCGCCTCCACCGTTCCGGCCTCTACCACCGACAGGGAGAACCCGTGAGCACGACCTGCCGGGCCTGCCGCCGTGAACCGACCGACATGTTCCTGTGCACCACCTGCACCAACGCGCTCGAGAAGGTCATCGCCGAACTACCCGCCGGCATTAACGACCTGCAGATCGCCGCCACCCGCCAAGCGAAGATCGACAGCCCGCAGCGGATCGTCACCATCCCCGACGAAGACGCCGTCATCGACGACGAACACCGCAAGATCCCCGCCTACCTCCGCTCCAAACACGCACGTATCGCGCTCATCGCCACCCCGATGCCGGTCAACCTCGACGCCGCCACCCTTCACGCCCAAGCAGTCAACGGGATCAGCACCTGGGCGCGGCACCTAGCCGAAACCCGCGGCGTCGACTTCCCGGCACGCGACCGCCTCGCCAACGGCTGGCCAGTCACCCTTGAAACCATGTGCACCTGGCTCGTCGAGAACATCGACTCCATCCGCCTCGACGAAGCCGCCGGCCAGATCTACACCCAACTCCTCGACCTCGCCGCCTGCATCGAGAACGCCACCGACCGCCACGCACCCGACGTGTTCGCCGGCCGCTGCGAATCGATGGTCACGTCACTGGTGATCGTCGACGACACCCTCGTCCCCGCGGTCGACCGGTGCGGGCGTGATCTGTTCTGCCACGAGGACGACGACACGGTGAAGTGCCCCGGCTGCGGAACGACCTACGACCTCGCGAAGCAGCGCGCGTCGATGCTCGACCTCGCCGACGACGAGTGGGCCCGCCCGCAGCTGATCGCCGACGCCCTGACCGAGCTCGACGAACCGGTGAACGCGTCGACGTTGCGGACGTGGATCCTGCGCGACGAGCGGGTCGGTCGCCGCGCCGAGGGGCCGGTGCACAAGACGTGTTCGCACTCGTCGTGTTCGGACATGCGGCGGGTGGATCGTGGCGCGGGTGACCGTCCGCTGATCCTGCAGCGCGGCATCGACGACGACGGCCGCGCGCTGTACCGCGTCGGGGATGTGCGGGCCCGGATCGCCTGGGCGAAGCACAAGGGACGCGAGAGGATGACGGGATGAAATGGCAGATCGAACCGTAGCTTTTCCGGCGGTTCTTGCCGATCACCGGAAAGTATGCAACGCTGCCCTCAAGAACACGTGCGCCCACAGCCCCGATCGAGCCTCCGCTCGTCGGGGCTTCGTCGTTCCCGGAGGTGTGCGTGCCGCAGCAGCCCGCCACCCACGAGCTCGGCCCTGACGGCGAGTGCACCGAATGCGGGCAGCTGCACCACGACCGGTTCGGCAACGTGTCCTGTAGCGGTCACGTGCGCTACGACCGGTCGACCTACGTGCCCGGCCAGCCTCGCAAGCCGCTGCCCGAGCCGCGACCGTGCACCCGCAACCCCGTCGCCGGGGCGACACGCTGCCAAGTGCACGGCGTCAACCAGGCAGTGAAGGCCGCGGGGGAGCAGCGGGTGACCGAGCAGCGAGCCGCGGCAGCGATGCGCCGCTTCGGTGGCCCGATCGACACCACCCCGACCGAAGCGTTGCTCGACACCGTGAAGTGGACCGCCGGTTACGTCTCGTGGCTGCGGGAGAAGGTCTCGTCAGCGAAGCACGACCTAGCGTTGACGCAGCGTTCGACGCAGACCGGCAAGCGGGAAGAGTCCGCATGGCTCGATCTGCTCGGCAAGTGGTCCGACCGGCTCGTGAAGGTGTGCGAGGCGGCGATCCGCGCCGGCATTGAGGAGCGACGAGTCCGCATCGCCGAGCAGCAGGGCGCGCTTGTCGCCGACGTGATCCGCAAGATCCTCGGCGACCTCGAGCTGACTCCTGAGCAGGCGGCCACTGCAGGCGAGGCGGTACCGCGGCACCTGAGGTCGCTTGCCGGCTGACCTGACATTTTCGGAGGCCGGATGAGCGCGACGCTCGACTGGGCCGAGTTCGCCGCACGCGAGTTCGACGTCAATCCGCCTCTCGCTCGCGGCCAACGACTCTGGCCGACACCAGGCGCGATGGCCAAGGCGCTGGACCCGTCCACCCGACAGACACCGACCCTCGACGTCATCGACGACGCCCTGGTCGACGTCCTCAACGGCCACACGAAGAAGCTGATCCTCGGCACCAGCCCGCAGGTCGGGAAGTCGCAGCGCGTCTCGCGGCGGTTCCCGCTCTACGCACTCAAGGCCGAACCGTCACTGCGGATCGTGCTCGTCTCGGCGAATCTTCCGCTGGCCGAACGGTGGGGCCGCACGATCCGGCAAGACATCGCCGAGCATCCCGAGCTCGGCATCACGCTCCGCCGCGACAGCAAGTCGGCGAAGCGTTGGGAGACCAGCGCTGGCGGGTCGCTGTTCTGCACCGGATGGACGTCGGGCACGATCGGCCAGCCCACCGACCTGCTGATCATCGACGACCCGATCACGTCCCGAGCGGAAGCCGAATCCGCGAATACGCGGCAGCGGCTGTGGGAGTTCTGGGAGAACGACGCAGGCACTCGGGCGCGCGCGACGATCATCATGGCTACGAGATGGCACACCGACGACCTGTCGGGCCAGCTCGAGACGAAAGAGCCGGGCCAGTGGCGCTCGATCTATATCCCGGCGATCAGCGAAGGCCCTGGTGATCCGCTCGGTCGGCCTGAAGGTGTCGAGCTGGAGTCGGCCAACCCTGACCTGCACCCCGCTGGCTACTTCTACGACAAGCAGAAGACGACGTCGCCCTACGTGTGGTCGTCGCTGTACCAGCAGCGGCCGACCGCGGCGCAGGGCGGCATCTTCAAGCGCGGTGACTGGCGGTATTGGGAGCAGTTCGCAGACGAGGCCGGCAAGCCGATGCTTCGGCTCGAGGACGCGCGCCATGCGCTGGCCGACTGTGCCCGGTTCATCACCATCGACCTCGCGACCTCGACGAAGACGTCGGCCGACTTTACGGTCGCGGGCGCATGGGCGATCACGCCATCCGGTGATCTCGTGCTTCTCGACCGCAAGCGCGACCGAGTTCCCGAGCTCGATCACGCCAACTTCCTCGCACCGTTGCGGCAACGCTGGCTCGGTCATTACGACGTGACCCACATCGAGTCGCGCATGTTCGGCACGACGCTGGTATACGCGCTCGGCCGAGCTGACGTCCCTGTCGCCGAACTTGAGGCCGACGTCGACAAACTCACCCGCGCGCTCGCCGCGGCCGGGCTGGTTCGTCAACACCGCGTCTGGCTTCCGGTCGATGCCCCCTGGCTCGACGAGTGGCTCGACGAGCACGCCGACTTCCCGAACGCCAAACACGACGACCAGTGCGACGTGATGGCCTATGCAGCCAGGGTTGCCATTGCCCACTGGCTCCCGCCTGAGCCCTACGAACTGACCGAGCCGCGGCGCATGGCCGAACTAAATCGCGACCCCGACGACGTCGACCTGATGTCAGCGCCCATGTAGATCCGAAGGAGGCCGCGTGTCCGAGCCCACGACGATGCGCGGCTACGTCGACGACTCGGCCGTCCTCACCCTCGACGGCTACACCAGCGGCGTCGATTACCTGCTCGAGCACATTCCCGCGCTCGTCCATCCCGAATCCGTGCGGATCTTCGCGCAGATGCGGCACGACCCGATGATCACCGGCATCCTGCAGGCCTACTCCGGGCCGATCAACCGGGCACCGTGGTCGCTCGACCCGGCCGGCTGCCGCGACGAGGTCGTGCTGCAGGTCGCCGACGACCTGGGCCTGCCGATCAAGGGCTGGTCAGACGAGCCAAACGAGGCCGAGCCCGACCTGAAGGTGCAGGCACCGACCGGCGCACGCCGGCGCGGGTTCACCTGGTCGAAGCATCTGCGGCTCGCCGGCAACTACCGCACGTTCGGTCACTTCTTCTTCGAGCAGAACTGGGCCGAGCGCAGTGCTGTGGGGGGCGGAACGCGCTGGGCGCTGGACATGGTGCAGGAGCGAATGCCGCAGACCATCGCCGGGCTGAAGCTGAACAACAACGGCACTCTCAACGCCGTTGCCCAAGGCTCGATCGTCGGCCGCGACACGATCCTGCTCACCACCGCCGACCACCGCCTCGTGCACTACGTCCGCGACCGCGAAGGAAGCAACTACTTCGGCCAGTCGATGATCCGCCCTTGCTACGCGCCATGGCTGATCAAGACGCAGGTCGCACGCGTCTGGCCGACGTCGAACCGACGCAACGGCATGGGGATCTGGCAGGTCACCGCGCCTGCTGGCGCGACGCCGCAGCAGGTCAGCGAGGCGCAGCGCATCGCCTCGACGACCCGCGCGAGCGAGAACGCGGGCGTGGGTTTGCCGCCTGGCTTCGTGGCCGAGTTGAAGGGCATGTCCGGCACGCTGCCGAACCACGCCGAGCTCGCCGCGTGGTGTGACCAGCAGATGGCGCGGGCGACGATGACGCTGCTGTTGACCATGGCCGGCGCCGAGAAGGGCAACCGCTCGCTCGGCGAGACCGTCATGGATCTGCTGATCATGGCGCAGCAGGCCGACGCCGAGTTCATCGCCAGCGAGGCGACCGACCAGCTGGTGATTCCACTGGTCGACGCCAACTGGGGCGAGGACGAGCCGGCGCCGCAGATCTGCGTCGGGCAGGTCGGCGCCGACATGGAGACCACCGCGCAGGACATCTACTGGCTCACCGCCTACGCAGGGCTCAAGCCTGACGCACCGGCGCGCGCGTGGATCCGTCAACAGCGTGGAATGCCGCCGGAAGACCCCAACGATCCGGTCTTCGCCGTGCCGGCCGACCCGAACGCACCCACCCCAGCCATGTCGACAGGAGACGCTCCGTGACCGAGTCGACGCCGCGCTACCGCTACTGGGGCAGCCGCAAGCCCGTTGCGCTGGCACGACCGGTCGAGACCGTCACGATGGCCGCGACGACCGGCAAGAAGACCGCACAGATCCGGCTCTACGGCCCGATCGACTCTTGGGGCGCACCGTTCGGCGTCGCTGCCAGCGAGGTCGCATCCGCGCTTGACAGCGCGGGCGACGCCGACATCGAGATGCACGTTCACTCGCCCGGTGGGGACGCGTTCGAGGGCTTGGCGATCATGAACCTGCTCCGTCAGCACTCCGGCACGGTCAGCCTGATCGTGGACGGGCTTGCCGCCTCGGCCGCCTCGATCGTCGCCATGGGCGCCGACACCGTCACGATGGTGCCGGGATCGCAGATGATGATCCACGACGCGTCCGCGCTGGCCATCGGCCAGGCCGACGACATGCGCGAAGCCGCCACCATGCTCGACAGCATCTCCAGCAACGCCGCCGACCAGTACGCCGCCAAGTCCGGCAAGAGCAGCGGCGAGATGCGGACCGCGATGAAGGCCACCACGTGGTTCAAGGCGCAAGAAGCCGTCGACGCGGGCCTTGCCGACGCCGTGCTCGGTGACGACGACCCGCAGACGGCACAGGCGCGCACCGCGACCGCGTCGCTGACCTTCGACCTGTCGATGTTCGAGCACGCACCCGCCATGACGGCGACACAGACCCCGGCCGAGCCGCCGGAGACCCCACCCACCGATCACAAGGAGGCGGACGCGATGTCCGACACCCTGAGCAAGGGGCTGCGCGAGCGGCTCGGCGTCGCGGAGGACGCGAACGAGGACACCATCCTCGCCGCGCTCGACGAGGCACTCGCCGAGCAGACCGCGCCGCCCGCAACACCACCCACAGCCGTCAACGTCAGCGACGTCGTCGCCGCGCTCGAGGCCGACGGCAAGGTCGTCATGTCCAAGGCGAAGCACGACGCTCTCGCCGAGCAGGCGGCCCTCGGCCAGCAGGCCTACGCCCGCCAGGTCAGCGAGGACCGTGACGAGCTGATCGAAGCCGCGATGACCGCGGGCAAGATCAGCCGTTCGGACGCGACTCGCGAGGTGTGGACGAAGGAGTTCGCCCGCAACTTCGACGCCGCGAAGGCCGACCTCGAGTCGCTGCCCGCCCGCTTCCCGGTCGGCACCGCCAAGGCGCCAACGCCAGCGCCGAGGTCATGACCGACGACGAGGCCGAGGCGCTCGCCGCGCTGACCGGCACCAACAAGGAGGCGCTGATCCATGGCTGATTACCTGCCCCTGTACACCGACGACGATGACGGCATCACCGTCACGCTGTCGGGCCCCGTCATCGGCGGCCAGCTCGTCACCGCCCTCGGCGCGGCCGCCGGCACGGCCTCGACCACCGTCATCGGCGTCGCAGCCCAGGACGGCGTGGCCGGCGACAAGATCACCGTCTGGCCGAACAAGTTCCACCGTCTCGTCGCCTCCGGCACCATCGCCTCCGGAGACCCGCTTTGCGCCGCTGCAGCTGGCGCGATCCGTACCGCCGTTGTCGGCACCGATGCCGTCAACTCCATCATCGGTCGCGCTCTGACCGCCGCGACGAACGGCAACGCCGTTTCCGTCTCGCTGTTCGGCATCTAGGCCGGAGAGGAAACCACCATGGCTGACAACGTGACTTACCCTGTGCCCACCGTCAACGGCACCGCCATCACCGTCGACTGGTTGCTCGCCGATCCTCGGCGCATCTACCGTCTGCTTCGTACGCTCGTGATGCAGAACCTGGTGTCGTGGCGGCTGCTCACCGGTCGCGTAGACCTCACCGGATCGGGTTTCGGGATCTACGAGATCTCGGAGTCGATCTTCACCGTGCAGAACGGGACGATCGTCCGACCGCTGTCGCAGTACGGGCTCACCACCGCCGGCGTCCCGGTGCTGGCGACGGTGCGGCCCGACAAGACCGGACTCAAGGAGATCTTCTCCGACGAGGTCATCGCGCACGGTCGCATCGACATCGTCATGCGCCATCTGATGAAGATCGCCAACACCCTGGCGTTTCAGTCCGACGGCGTCTCATTGGCCGCGATCGCGTCGCTCGTGACCAAGACGATCACCGTGACAGGCACGTGGGACGGCACCACCAACGCCGACCCGTTCCAGGACGTGCTGCTCGCCGACGCGTCGGTGAACGAGGAGAAGCAGGGCTATAACGTGGACACCGTCGTCACGACGCCCACGAAGTACGCCTACGCGATCTCCTCGGCCGTCAAGCGTGGCATCCTCCCGCGCGAGGCGACCGCCAACGCAGCCACCACGAACATCAACAACATCCGCATCGCGAACCAGACGTGGATCAAAACCACGAACATGCCTCCCGGCGTGACAGCGATCGCGGTCGACTCGACCATGCTCGGGTCGCTCGCCTACGAGCGGATCGGCGGCGGCTACCAGGGCGACCCGTCCGACATGGCGGCCGGTGTCGAGACGAAGAAGTACCGCATCGACGACTCGGACGGGGTCGCCGTCCAGGCGCGCATCGTGCGTGCGCCGATGGTCCAGGAGCCGAACTCGGCTCGCATCTTGACGGGAGCCTGATCATGGCACTGATCTCTCTGTTCGACGGCACGCTTGTTCGGATCGGCAACGAGGTCAAGCGGTTCGACTTCGGCGCGCCCATTCCGGACTACGCCGACCCGAACCACGTGGCGTTGCTGAAGGAGCGCCTGATGGTCGGCGAAGGGGAGCCGGCCGCCGGCCTCGTCGCCGTGTCGACCGGTCCCGTGCCGTTCGACGTGGACGCGGAGGCGAAGGCGTCCAACAGCCGCTCGGCCAAGTCGAGCAGCTGATGGCGACCGTCACCACGCCGTCCGGTGAGGTGCTGACGAACGTGTCGGCGACCGCGCTGGACTACTACCGCGGCCTCGCGAACACCGGTGAGAACTACCGGATCGACGAGGACGCGGTGGAGGCGAGCAGCCTGCCGTCGATCACCTACGCCGATGGCGCGCAGTCCGTGCCGCCGGCCGAGGTGGAGCAGCTGCCCGAGGGTCAGGCGTTCCAGACCGACGACACCGTGCACGTCTCGGACGGCGCTTCCCCGCTGCCTGCTGCGACCGGCCAGGTGGTCGACACGGCCACCGGCCTGCCGGTCGACGGCGCGTCGCTCGACCTGTCCGCCGCGACGGGTGAGTCGACACCGCTGTGACCAGTCAGGGGGCGGTCAGCTACGCGACGGTTGATGACCTGAGCGACTGGCTGCCCTCTGACGTCACGGTGCCCGAGGACGCGACGTCGCTGCTCCGTTCGGCCACCATCGCCGTGGCCTGGGCGTGCGTGCGGGACATCTACACCGACGTTCCGGCGGCGGCCGAGGTCGCCCCGCTGCGGGACGCGACGTGCGCTCAGGCGACGTCGTGGATCACCCTCGGCGTCACCCCGGACAACCGTGGTGTGGCGTCAGCTCCGGTGAAGTCGACGAAGGTGCTCACCGGGTCGGTCGACTACGACACGACGGCGCAGTCGGCGACGCTCATCTCGGCCGCGGACGAGCTGGCACCGGAGGCTCGGACGATCCTGCTGTCCGCCGGGCTGCTGTACGTGCCGGCGCCTCTCGGTGACGAGACTGGCTGGCTCCCGTCGTGGGGGCTGGATGTGCCGCGTCTCGGCTACCCGGGGCTGGCGGAGTCGCCCTACGGCACCAGCTGGCCGTTCCAGTGAACGACCCGCTGGCCGTGTTCTGGCGCAACCCGATCGGGGTGCGCCGCCTGTCCGGCTCAGGCAACCGTGGCGACGTCTACACGCCGGCGCTCTCTGCCGACCCGGAAGTCGTGACGGGCATGTGGGAGGACGGAAACCGGCAGAGCGTCGACCAGGGCGGAATCACCGTCACCTCGACCGCCCGCTTCGCCTACCCGATCACCGTCGACCCGATCCCGGTCCGGTCCTACGTCATCGCACCCGACGGCACCCGGCGCACCGTCGTGTCGTCGCAATCGGCGCAGCTTCCCGGGCTCGGCACACCTGACCATCACGTGATCGAGGTGACCTGATGGGTCTCACCGTCCGCTACGAGCCACCCAAGCGCGACGCGCGCCTGCTGCTGGCCGCCGCGAAGCCTGCCGCGACCCATGCGGGCGCTGAGGTGCTGCTCGCCGCGTCGCAGCCGCTCGTCCCCGTTGATACCGGCGAGCTGCTTGCCTCCGGCCGAGTCGTCGACGACGGCGAGTCGGCGAAGGTCGTCTACGACGCCGTCGCCCCCGACGGCTACCCCTACGGCATCCGCCAGCACGAAGATCTGACCCTGAACCACCCGAACGGTGGCCAGGCGAAGTTCCTCGAGGCGCCGATGCACAGCCACGGCGCCGAGGTGCTCGCCGCTGAGGCCGCGATTCTGCGGGCCGCGCTGCGATGACGTCGCTGGAGACGTCGTTCACTCCCGCACTGCTCACCGGCTTCGCCCGCATCCTCGCCACCGCAACAGGCTGGGCGTGGCACGAGGACGGCAGCGACTACGACCCGGCCACCGTCGGGATCGGCGTCATGGACTACCCGACCGGCTGCGACCGTGCCGCCGCGCTCGGCGCCTACCCGCTGACGCAGAACCCGACGCTCACCAGCTCCATGATCGGGCTGCAGGTCCGCACCCGCGGCGGTGACGATCCGTTCGACGTTATGGCGCTCGACGACGCCGTCCAGGCCGCGTTCTTCGGCCGGTTTCCGTTGCTGCTCGGCACCGGCATCCACGTCTCGTCGCTGGCCTGGTCCTCGGGATCGTCTCTCGGTCGCGACGCCACCACCCGCCGCCGCGAATGGGTGTCGAACTTCCGTTTCGAAGCCGCCCGCATCACCCAGTAACCCTGCACGCCACGCCAGCCCCACCCGATCCGGGGGAAGGGGCTCGTTCCGCAACCCCCGATGAAGGAGAACACCTGCCATGACTGCCCCAGTGATCAACCCGTCCGGCTACTCGACTCCCGGTCGACTGCGCTGCGTCGATCTGAACCTCACGTTCCCGCTCAACACGGGCGCGCCCGTCTGGACCCCGATCCAGTACATCGAGTCCACCGACTTCAACCCGGACAACCCGAACATGGTCGACGCCGGCGTCTACGGCAACCAGGGCGCCAGCGCCTCGGACAAGCTCGGCTACGGCTGGACGCTGTCGTGCGTCCTGAACCACATGGTCGTCCCCGGATCCAACCCGCCGGCCTACGACCCGACGCACGTCTTCCTCGAGGCCCACGCCATCAACTCCCTCGGCCCGGCCAACGTCGTGGGTCTGCGGATCTACGACTACGACCTGACCGACCCGACGGGCGTGCTCTACCCCCGCGGGCAGGCCTACACCGGCTTCGCGAACTACTCGTGGCCCGGGTTCGGGTCCGTCGGCGAGGTCGACGCCCGCAAAATCACGATCCCGTTCATCGGGCACGGGCCGCTGACCCCGATCTCGCACCCGTACCCGGCGGTCGCGCAGGTTCCGCTGCTGACGTCGATGCAGGGCAACCCGCTGGCCGTCGCAGGGTCGGCGCCGTTCCGGCTCACCGGGCAGTACTTCACCGGGACCACCGGTGTCACCATCGCCGGTGCCGCCGCGACCAGCTTCAAGGTGTGGTCGGACAACGAGATCACCGGTGTCGCCCCGGCCCACGCCGCCGCGACCGGTCTGCCGGTGGTCGTCACCAACGCGACGGGCGCGTCGACCACGGGCGCCACGCTCGCGAGCTACGCGTGAGCCAGCTGGACCTGTCCGAGTACCTCTCGGACGACACCCTCACCCTCACCGGGATCCCCTCGGTCGCCCACCCGGCGGCCGAGGGGGGCGGCAGCTACGTCATCCCGTCGCTGTCGGCTGAGGACGGCGCGCGGCTGCAGCAGTTCCTGCGGCCCGTCGCCGCGCCGGGGAAGGACGCCACCGCCAAGCAGCGACTCGCCTACGGCAAAGCCGTCACGGCGTCCGCGGCCGCGCTGGAGGCGTTCATCGGCGACACCGGGGAGGACGAGGACGGCGGGGTGTCGCTGCAGCGCAAGCTGTTCGGCACCGCCTACGACCAGATGATCGCCGACGGCGTCACCCACAACGCGATGACGAAGCTGACACAGGTCGTCATCACGCAGGTCGCGTCCGGGCTGGAGATGGCCGAGCGGGTGGTGGCGAACGCCGTGGGGGAAGCGAAGGCCCGCCAGACGCGGGCGACGTCGACCCCGGACAGCGCGAGCACCTCCTCGGGCAAGGCGCCGTCGAAATCCAGCCCGGCGTCTTCGGGTTCCGCCACCCGGGCCACCCGGAAGCGGACATCTTCGTCCGCACGGTCGACCTCCGCGGCCCCGAGCAAGAAGCAGGCACGCAAGACGGCCTGACGATCGCTGACCTGGTCGTCGACCACTGGGCGCTCATCGCCCAGGACCTCGCCGACCGCGGCGTGGACGTGTGGGACCGGCACCTGATGCGGACGCGCCGCTGGGCGTGGCTGCGGTGCCTGATCCACGGGCTGTGCAACGCCCCGCAGTCCTACGGCCCGACCGGTGAACCCGTGCCGGCCACGAGGGTGCAGGCGCTGCTCGCGTCGCGCCGAACACCGCAGCAATGACGAAGGGAGGGGCGCGCCGTGGCTGACGAGTTGGACCTCGGCGCGCTCTTCGCCACCGCAGACTTCATCACCACCCCGTTCGACGCCGGCTACGCGCGGGTCGTCGCGAAGCTTGAGCAGCTCGGCGTGAAGGTGGGAGCCGCGTCCGGGTCGTTCGGCAAGCTCG
>CAZZZE010000007.1:0-21299 GCA_964658365.1 uncultured Jatrophihabitantaceae bacterium | reverse complement strand
CGGAAGTAGAACTTCTCCCAGAACGCCGGCAGGTTCGGGATGTGGTGCTTGCGGTACTTGCCGAGCAGCGTGCCGTCGGCGTCGATGACCGCGGCGGTGTTGTAGTACTCGCCCTCGTTCTCGACCTCGTAGATGGGCAGCACGATGACCACGTTCAACTCCTTGGCCAGCGCCTGGAACCGCTCGGTGGTCGGACCGGGGATCGGTTCGACGTACTGGTAGTACTTCTGGTCCTGCACGGCGCCGAAGTACGGGCCGTAGAACAGTTCCTGGAAGCCGATGATCTGCACGCCGTCGGCCGCAGCCTCGCGGGCGAGTTCCTCGTGCCTCGCGATCATCGACTCCTTGTCCCCGGTCCAGGCGACCTGGGTGATAGCGGCTCGGACGACGGCCATGACAGCTCCTTGACGGCGACGCTAGGAAGGAGTCGACTCTAGTCCCGTCAGGGCCGACGGACAGCTGCTCGCGAAGATCGCCCGCAAGTCGCTGCCGCGGGTTGGGCAGCATCAGGCCATGCTGGGTTTCGACGGATCGATCGCCGGGGTCGGCGCGTCGTCCGGCGTCCGGCTCGTGATCGGCCTGTGGCCGCGAAGCCCGTTCGGGCCGATAGCCGACATCATGATCGAGCGCCCCGACGGCCGGCGGACGCTGCTGGCTCCGAGCGATGAGGTCGGGGAATTCATCGCCGCCACCTACCACTTCGACGAGGTGCGCATCGAGCGGGTCGACTGCTATCGCGACGGCGACGCGTGGACCGTCGTCTCGGACTCCTTGACGCTGCGTTTCATGGTCGGCGGCCGCACCACGGCCGGTCGGCTGCTCTGCGCCGTTCCCCGCCGGCTGGCCCGGGCCCGCTGGTGGGCGCAGGCCGTCGACCCGCTCGCTCGGCTGCTCCGGCGCGGGGTCCGCACCGCCGGAACTGCGGGCCAGGGGCGGCGCGAGTGGTACTGCGCGCTGGACGAGCACCACATCACGCAAGTGCACGCCACCCTCGACGGCGTCGGGTTGGGCGACGTGCGTCGCGTCGAGCCCAGCGTACGGTTCGGCTTCGCCTCGACCCCGCCGTCCCCGGCGATCGTCCGGGTGACGACGTGGATCGACGCCGCGGTCGGGCAGCCAGGTGTCGGCGGCCCTGCCGTCAGAGGTGCGTGAACGAGCCGTAGGTCGTGCTGCTCGGGTCCCAGATGCGCTGGTAGTTGACGCCCTCTTCCTCGTCGATCGCAGCGACGGTCAGGCCGGGGCTGACGTACATGCCCACGTGGTACACGTCGCCCGTGGTGTCGTGATAGAAGACCAGGTCACCGGGCCGCGCGTGCGAGGCGGGGATCAGCCGGGCAGCGCGCGACTGGTCCTCGGACACCCGTGGGGTCGTGAAGCCGGACTTCTTGTAGCTGTAGAGCATGAGCCCGGAGCAGTCGAAGGTCTTGGGTCCGGTCGCGCCCCACACGTAACGCTGGCCGATGTGCTTCTTGGCCTGCGCCAGCACCGCGGGCAGCACGCTCACCGACGGCGATCCGGCCGCCATCGCCTGGCCCGCTCGGGTGTCGACCGCCTTGCAGCCGAGGAACGTGTTGTGGCCCCAGCCGACGTTGACCGTCCAGACGCAGACCTGGTGGGTCCCGACGGACACCGGCGCGCTCACCGCGAAGCGCGCATTGGCGCCGCTGCCCTTCGGCGCGCCGCTGCCGGTGCGAGTCGTGGCGGCGGTCGCGGCAGCACTGCCGTCGACGTAGAGCACGACGTTGAGGTGCTTGTTGCGGAAGTCTTGGTCGGTCGTGAAGCCGGATGCGCTCACCGTCGACGGGCTCGCCGTGGCCCGGCTGAAGACGCCGGTCGGGCTGTGCGCGGCGACCTCCCGGGTACCAGCCGTGCGGCCGAGGGGCGTGGCCAGGCAGGTGAAGATCATGTTCGTCCCCGGGCCAGAGTTTCGGGCGGCGACGCACACGGTGTGCTTGCCGGAAGGGACCGGCACGTTCATGACGAAGCCGGGGGTGGGGCCGGCGTGGTAGGTCTTCGTGATCCGCGCGTAGGGCACCGAGGTCGTTTGGGCGGCCCGGGTGACGCCGTCGACCAGCGCGAACACGGACGCGTTGGCGGTCGGGCTGTCGGGGTCGACGGCCCAGCCGCGCAACGTCAACCCGGTGGCCGTGGCCTTCTTCGCACTCAACCCGCCCATCGGATTGTGCGCGGCGGACGGGACGGCGGCGGTGGCGTTCGGGGCGACGGCGACGACCAGGCCGGCCAGCATCGCGGCGACCGCCGCGGCGGTGCCGAGCGGCCGGGCGAGGGAACGGACCGGCAGCAGCCGGGACAGGCGGACGGAGCGGGCGAGGTGGTTCATGTGGAGGTCCTCTGCTGAGCGATCGCTGGCGTATCCCCCGCTGCGTGTCGATGTCCCCGCACGACATTACCCAAAGTAAAGCCAATGTAAAACAACTGGACCTGAGGTGGTCAGCCCGCCAGGCCGCGGGTGACGCGTGCCGGCCACGCTGGGCCGCCCCAGACGAAGCCGGTGTAGGCCTGCACGAGGTCGGCGCCGGCGGCCAGGCGGGCACGAGCCGCGGCCGGGGTGTCGATCCCGCCCACGCCGATCAGCACGAGCCGATCGCCGGCGCGGGCGCGCAGCAACCGCAGCACGGTCTCGGCCCGTTCGGCGAGAACCGGCCCGGACAGCCCGCCGTCCCCGGCTGCCGCGACCTGCGCCGGGCGCGACGTGAGGCCCGTACGCGCGACGGTCGTGTTGGTGGCGATCAACCCGTCGACGCCGAGTTCGAGTGCCAGGTCGGCCACGGCCAGCAGGTCGGCGTCGGCAGCGTCCGGGCTGACCTTCACCAGCAACGGCAATCGATCGCGCCCGGGCACGTCGTCGCAGATCGTGCGCAGGGCCGCGAGCAGCGGCCGCAGCGTGTCGACGGCGTGCAGGTCGCGCAGGCCCGGCGTGTTGGGGGAGCTGATGTTGACGGCCAGGTAGTCGGCGTGCGGCGCCAGCACGCGGGCGCTGTGGCTGTAGTCGGCGACGACCTCGTCGGGCGTGGCAAGCTTCGAGCGGCCGATGTTCACCCCGATCACCGCCCGGCGCCCGGCCGCGGTGCGCCGCAGCTCGGCGAGACGCGCGGCGACGGCGTCGGCACCGTCGTTGTTGAAGCCCATCCGGTTGACGATCGCCCGGTCGGCGGGCAGCCGGGCCAGCCGCGGCCTCGGGTTGCCGGGCTGCGGCCGGGCGGTCACCGTCCCGATCTCGACGAAGCCGAACCCGAGGGCGCTGAGGGCGAGGACTCCGCGGGCGTTCTTGTCGAAGCCCGCCGCGACGCCCAGGGGGCCCGGGAAGCGGACACCGAGCACCTCCACCGCAGCGTCGTCGGGCGGCGCGCAGCGGAGGGCGACCAGCGCGCGCAGCGGCGGTACGGCCAGCACGACGCGCAGCAGCAGGAATCCCAGCCGGTGCGCGAGCTCGGCGTCGAGCCACCGGCTGACCGGCCTGCGGCTCACCACCCTCATGAGCACCGCGTACACGCTGCTCACCCTAACCGGGTAGCGACCGCCGCTTCAGTCCTTCGGTCGCTTCGACAGCGCCTCGCTGAGGGCCTGATCGATCGAGTTCTGACGGGCGAGGTCGGCGTCGCGCTCCTCGCGTTCCACGCGCTGGGACTCGGCGAGTGCGGCATCCAGTTTGGCCGCTCGCTCGTCATCGGTGTCGGGCATGCAGCGGACAGTACGAGACGAAGGTGAACAGATCGGCCCGCGCTGGACCGGGCAGATGTGACAATTGCGACCACGCCGCGCGGCTGCGTCGGCTGCGGTCAATCCCCGACGGCGATGATCCCCCGCTGCACGAGCAGAGGGTCGGGCGTGCCGACGATCTCGGCGTTCTTGCCCTCGTAGTCGAACTGGTCGAGGAAGTAGCGCATGGCGTTCAGGCGGGCGCGCTTCTTGTCGTTCGACTTGATCGTCGTCCACGGCGCGACGTCGGTGTCGGTGCGGCGGAACATCTGCTCCTTCGCCGCGGTGTAGGCGTCCCACTTGTCCAGTGATTCCAGGTCGATGGGTGAGAGCTTCCACTGCCGCACCGGGTCGACCTGACGGATGATGAACCGGGTCCGCTGCTCGGACTGCGTGACCGAGAACCAGAACTTGGTGACGTGGACCCCGCTCTCGACGAGCATCTGCTCGAAAAGCGGGGCCTGCCGCATGAACTGCTCGTACTCGGCGTCGGTGGCGAAACCCATCACGCGCTCGACGCCGCCGCGGTTGTACCAGCTGCGGTCGAACAGGACCGTCTCCCCGGCCGTCGGCAGGTGCTGCACGTAGCGCTGGAAGTACCACTGGTGCTGCTCGCGCTCGGTGGGCTTGTTCAGCGCCACCACCCGCGCGTAACGGGGATTGAGGTGCTCCATGAACCGCTTGATCGTGCCACCCTTCCCGGCGGCGTCGCGGCCCTCGAACAGCACGACGTGCTTGCCGCCAGTCTCGGTCGACCAGTTCTGGAACTTCAGCAGTTCCACCTGCAGCAGGTACTTCTGGTCGTCGTAGGTCTCGCGGTCCAGGCGCTCGTCGTACGGGTAGTTCTCGCGCCACGTGTCGACCGGCACGCCGTGCGCGTCGAGCAGCTCGGGGTCGTCGTCATGATCGGCGCCGAGACGGTGGCCGTCGATCTGCAGATCAGCGACGTGCGCGCGAACCTCGCCGGCGAGGGTGTAGCGCATCAGCCCGCGCTCGGGTGGGCGAGCGGCCACCCGCCGGCCGCGAGGTGCGCTCGCACCCGGGCCACGTCGGCGTCGCTGGGTGCCTCGTGGGTGATCAGCTCGATGGCGTCGCGGATGGACTGCTGCGAGGCCGGATCGCTGCTGCTGACCAGTTCCTCGGCGATCTCCTTCATCTCGACGTCGGTCAACTGGCTGGCGAGCAGCGCGAACAGCGGCAGGTAGTCACGCTGCGGCACGCCCTCGGGATAACCGGCCCGCAGCCAGGACACGACGGAGGACAGCAGAGGCGGAAGTGACATGCGAACTCCAGTCGCTCAGGTGCCGTCGACGATGAGGTAGATGCCCCACGCGATGGCGGCGAGGACGACCGCGAAGCAGGCGACGGCCAGGACGAGGCCGACGGGGTTGCGGGCGGCGACCGCGGCGTCGTCGGGCGCGCCGAGCGACAGCGCCTTGAGCCCGCCTGCGAAGACCGCGGGCAGCCCGGCGCCGCAGATCAGCCCGACGACGACGATCTTGCCCAACGCGTGCAGGTCGATCCACTGACTCATGCCATAGCCCTCTCCCGCTCGGGGACCTTGGATCCCGTCCACTCGTCGTTGACGTTGTCGTGGCTGACCTTGTCGGCCCGCGAGCGGGCGAAGATGAACGCCGCCACCGCGGCCAGCAGCGCGAAGACGACGAGCACGCCGATGTCGCCGCCGATGCCGTTGGCCAGCCAGTAGCTCAACGCCCCCACGGCGCCGGCGGCCGGCAGGGTGATCAGCCAGGCTGTGGCCATCCGGCCGGCCACCGACCAGCGGACCTCGGCGCCCTTCCTGCCGATCCCGGTGCCCAGGATCGACCCGGTCGAGACGTGCGTCGTGGACAACGAGTACCCGAAGTGGCTGGAGAGCAGGATGACCGCTGCCGACGACGACTCGGCGGCCATTCCCTGGGGGGCCTCGATCTCGACGAGCCCCTTGCCGAGCGTGCGGATGACCCGCCACCCGCCGCTGTAGGTGCCGATGCTGATGGCCAGCGCGCAGGACAGGATGACCCAGAACGGGGCCTGTGCACCGGACTTGAGGGTGCCGTGGGCGATCAGGGCGAGCGTGATGATGCCCATCGTCTTCTGCGCGTCGTTCGTGCCGTGCGCGAGCGAGACCATCGACGCCGAGCCGATCTGGCCGATGCGGAAGCCCTTGGTTCGGGTGCCGTCGGGCACGCTGCGGGTGATGCGGTAGATCAGGTAGGTGCCGACGGTGGCCACCAGGACGGCGATCACCGGCGACAGCCCGGCCGGGATGATGACCTTCTCGAACACGTCGTGCCACTGCACCGCGTGCCCGCCGTGGGCGGCCAGCATCGAGCCGATGACCCCGCCGATCAGGGCGTGCGACGAGCTGGAGGGGATCCCCAGGAACCAGGTCAGCAGGTTCCAGATGATGCCGCCGCACAGCCCGGCGAAGACGACGGTGAGGGTGACCAGCCCGGTGTCGACCAGGCCGCTGGCGATGGTGGCCGCGACGCTGAGCGACAGGAACGCACCGACGAGGTTGAGTACGCCGGACAGCGCCACGGCCACCCGGGGCTTCAGCGCGTGCGTGGCGATCGAGGTGGCCATCGCGTTGGCGGTGTCGTGGAAGCCGTTGGTGAAGTCGAAGGCGAGTGCGACCACCACGACGAGGACCAGGACGAAGTCGCTACCCACGGCATCGAGTCTCGCCACGGCTCGCAGCCGCGCGGCAACCGCACCGTGAACGCCGGATGAACAGGTCCTTGGTCGGTTCGGCCGCACGCCGGCCTGCCCGGCGCCCGATCCTGCCGAGCAGATTGACCAGGCCGAGCAGGCCGGCAACCGCGCAGAAGCGCTCAGTTTCACGCTGTCGCAATCAGTAATGCGCAGAAATACGCAAAGAAGTGGTGGATTTGGGACGGGGAGCGGGTAGGGCTGTTCCGGGCCCGTCCCACGGTCGGCCGGGCTCCCAGCTACTACTTCGATGGGAAGCGCCTCATGTTCGCCGTTCTCTTCGGCTCCATCAGCACGATCGCCGACACCTCCGAACTCCAGCGCCGGGCCTTCAACGAGGCGTTCGCCGCCCACGGCCTGGACTGGTCCTGGGACCGCGACGACTACCGCGAGCAGCTGCACGGCAGTGGCGGCGTCCAGCGCATCGCCGACTACGCCGCCGCCCGCGGCGAGGACGTCGACGCCGCCGGGGTGCACAAGAGCAAGTCCGAGATCTTCCGGCAGAGCCTGGCCACGGCCGGCATCCGACCGCGTCCCGGCGTGGCCGAGACGATCCGGGTGGCTAAGGGCGCGGGTCACAAGGTCGGCCTCGTGACGACGACGTCGCCGGAGAACGTCGACGCGCTGCTCGAGGCCGTCAAGGACGAGATCTCGCGGTCGGACTTCGACGTGGTGGTCGACGTGAACTCGGTCGACAAGCCGAAGCCGGACCGCGCGGCCTACTCCTACGCCATGCGCACGCTCGACGTGCAGGTCGACGACTGCGTGGCCGTCGAGGACAACGTCGGCGGCGTGGCCGCTGCCGTCGCCGCGGGGCTGGTCTGCGTGGCCTTCCCGAACGAGAACACGGTGGGCCACGACTTCGCCAAGGCGTCCGCCGTCGTCGACCAAATCGACTTCGAGCAGCTGCGCAGCCTGGTGAAGGGCGCCTGACGGTGGCCGCCGTCGCGCCGCAGCCCACCGTCACCGAGACCGACACCGAGTTCCGCGTCGAGGCCTACGAGAAGATCGACTACACGCTGACCTACGTGGACGGGGTGTTCGACCCGGCCAGCACCGAGCTGGCTGACTGCTACCGCTCCTGGGGCCGGTGCCTGGCCGTCGTCGACGCCGCCGTCCACGAGTTGTACGCCGCGCGCATGCGGGCCTACTTCGACCACCACGGCATCGCGCTGACCGTCGTCCCGGTGACGATCAAGGAGATCGACAAGTCGCTGCGCACGCTGGAGCGGATCGTCGACGCGTTCGGTGACTTCGGCCTGGTCCGCAAGGAGCCGGTGCTCGTGGTCGGCGGCGGGCTGATCACCGACGTCGCCGGGTTCGCCTGCGCGAGCTACCGGCGTTCGACCAATTACATCCGTATCCCGACGACGCTGATCGGGCTCATCGACGCGAGCGTGTCGATCAAGGTGGCGGTGAACCACGGCAAGGCGAAGAACCGGCTCGGGGCGTACCACAACTCCGCGCGGGTGCTGCTCGACTTCTCCTTCCTCGAGACGCTGCCGACCGACCAGGTCCGCAACGGGATGGCCGAGCTCATCAAGATCGCGGTGGTGTCGAACGCCGGCATCTTCGAATTGCTCGAGAAGTACGGCGAGGACCTCCTCGCCACCCGCTTCGGCCACCTCGACGGCACCCCTGAGCTGCGCGAGATCGCGCACCGTGTCACCTACGACGCGATCTCGACGATGCTGCGCCTCGAGGTGCCGAACCTGCACGAACTCGACCTCGACCGGGTCATCGCGTTCGGGCACACGTGGAGCCCGACCCTCGAGCTGGCCCCCGCGCTGCCGTTCTTCCACGGGCACGCCATTGCCATCGACATGGCTTACTCGACGACCATCGCCGAGCAGCGCGGCTACCTCACCGTGGCCGATCGCGACCGGATCTTCTGGCTGATGAGCCGGATCGGACTGTCGATCGACAGCCCGTACCTGACCCCCGAGCTGGTCGCCAAGGCCACCGAGTCGATCCTGCAGACCCGCGACGGGCTGCTGAGGGCGGCCGTGCCCAACCCGGTCGGTACGTGCTTCTTCGTCAACGACCTGACCGTCGACGAGCTGACGCGGCTGCTCGAGGTGCACAAGCGCACCTGCAGCACCGTCTATCCCCGGCAGGGACTCGGCGAGGACATCTTCATGTCACCTGCCGACGGCAACTGATAGACCGAGCAGATGGCTGCTGCCCCGAGGCCGGTCACCCCCCTCGGCATCCTGACTGCCCTGCTCGCCGACCTGATCGGGCGCGTCGACGCTGCCGCGCCCGATCAGGATCTCGGTGCCGATCTGCGCCTGGCCCACGACCTGGCGCTGGGCATCGACGCCTACGTCGAGCGGTGCACGACGCCGGAGTCGCCGGCGCTGCGCGAGCTGGCCCGGCGGACCAGGGACGAGGACTGGACGCAACACCGGGGCACGGTGCCCAATCTGGAGCAGGAAATGCTGTCCGGGCACGTCGAGGGCCAGGTGTTGAAGATGCTCGTGCACGCCACGCGAGCGTCCCGGGTGCTCGAGATCGGCATGTTCACCGGGTACTCCGCACTGGCCATGGCCGAGGCGCTGCCCGCCGGTGGCGAGGTGGTGGCCTGCGAGCTCGATCCGGACGTCGCCGCGTTCGCCCGCCGTTGCTTTGACGACTCGCCGGACGGCAAGAAGATCGACGTCCGGATCGGGCCGGCACTGGCCACGCTCGCCGCGCTGGACGATGCCGGCGACCGTTTCGACCTGGTCTTCATCGACGCCGACAAGGCCGGCTACCGCGGCTACCTGGACGCCCTGCTGAGCGGCGAGCTGCTGTCCGCGCACGCGCTGATCTGCGTCGACAACACCCTCATGCAAGGCCGGCCGTGGGGGGCGGGGCCGCCGACCGACAGCGGCACGGCCATCGCCGAGTTCAACCGCGCTGTGGCGGACGACCCACGCGTCGAGCAGGTGCTCGTCCCGGTACGCGACGGGCTGACACTCATCCGCCGAGTCGACTGACCATACCTGGAGGTACGCCATGCACGTCGTCGCGCACGAACTTCTCGGCGCCACCGTCACCGGGCTCTCCGTCGCCGACGTCGACGACGCGGCCGTCGTCGAGCTGAAGGGCCTGCTCGCCCAGCACGGCGTGCTCGTACTGCCCGGCCAGCAGGCCGACAACGCCGCGTTCCTCGCCTTCCTGAAGCACTTCGGCGAGATCGTCTTCACCACCGGGGAGACCCCGGTCGACGGCTTCCCCGACCTCAACGTCATCAGCAACGTGGGGCGCAGCACGCCGCCGCGCAGCGTCTTCCACACCGACACCAGCTACGTGCGCCGGCCGCCGACGTACACGGCGCTGCGGGCGGTGACCGTGCCCCGCCAGGGCGGCGGCACCGTCTTCAGCAACCAGTACCGCGCGCACGACACGCTGCCGCCAGACGTGCGGGACACCCTGCAGGGCCGCACGATCACCCACGTCGTCACCGGCCTGGACCTCGGCCCGGACGACGAGAGCTCGGCGGAGCACCCGATCCTGCGCACGCACCCGATCTCGGGGCGGACGGCGGTGTACCTGTCCACCCCGTCGCGGTGCGCGCACGTCAGCGGCATGACCGACGCTGACGCCGCCGACCTGGTGCAGTGGCTGTTCGAGCACTCCACCCGGCCGGACAACCTGTTCGTGCACGCCTGGGCGCCGGGCGACGTCGTCATCTGGGACAACGGGTGCGTGCTGCACCGCGGCGACCACTCCGCTGTCGACGGCGACCGGGTGATGCACCGCGGGATGGTGATCGGTTACGAACCGGTGAGCGCCTGATCGATCGCGGCGGCGAACAGCGTGGGCAGCTCGATCCCTGCCGCGGCGGCCATCATCGCGACAACGCTCTGCCTCGCGAACGAGCAGTACAGCCCCGCCTCGAGGAACCACGGCTCGCCGGCCGGGTCGATGCGGAAGTCGAACAGGCTGTAGTGCCGGCAGCCGAGGGCGCGGTGCGCGGTGCACGCCGCGTCCCACACACGCTCGGTGATCGGATCGGCAGGGTCGAGGACCCACGCGTGCGCGGCATCCTTCGCGACGAGACTCAGCTCGCCGTCGGCGCACCGGTCGATCTTGTCGGCGTGGTCGCGGATCGGCTTGCGCTCGGTGTCGACGTCGTACTCCTCCAGCGGCAGGGCCACCAGCTCGCCGTCGCGCTCGAGCACCCCGCAGCGCACCTCGCGCCCAAGTTCGACGTACCGCTCCACCAGCACGCGGTCGGCGTGCGTGAATGCCTCCTTGAGCGCCTGGTCGAATTCGCCGGCGTCGCGCACCAGCGCGAGCCCGAGGGAGTTGTCGGTGTCGACGGGCTTGACGACGACCGGCGGTGCCAGCGTGGGCGCGTCACCGGGCAGCAGCACCTCACCCTCGGGTACCCGGACGCCCGCCGCGGCCACGATCGCCCGGGCGCGCGCCTTGTCGGCGGCCACGGCCATGACGTCCGGGGCGTTGCCGACGTAGGGGATGCCGAGCACGTCGAACAGCGCCCGGTAGTGCGTCATGCCCGGCAGGCAGAACATCTGCGGCACCATCACGTCGACGCGTAACGAGGCAATCCGCGCGATCGCCTCGGCGACGTCGAGCGGTTCGGCCGCGGCGACGGCCTCGGGGCGCAGGTCGGTGGGGAAGCGCCAGCGTCGGTCGGGGGTCACGTACGCGACGACCGGGTCGTAGCGCTGCGGGTCGGCCGTCGCCGCCAGGCAGTCGGCGGCGTAGAGCCGCGAGAGGTCGGCGTAGAAGTCGCTGACCGCCGAGCCGACGAGGTGCAGCACGCGCAACGCCATCAGTCCCCCGCCGGTTCCACGAGCTTGCCGATGTTGACGTCCACGCGGATCCAGTCCTTCAGGTGACGCAGGTTGTGCAGCAGCAAGCCCGGGATCTGCAGGTGGTGCACCAGCAGGAAGGGCAGCGGGTCGGTCCAGTCGAAGATTGCCTCCTTTCCGTGCACCACGATGCGCACCCGATCGCGCGCGGTGCTCGGATGCCGCACGAGCCGCCACAGCTCCTGGTAGAGCCAGTACGTCGGTCGGCTGCCGGGCAGCGGGCGGATCGACGGCCCATCCGCGTCGAGGTAGGCGCTCGCGAGGCCGGGGTGGTCGTAGAACATCGTGATGGCCGAGTGCGTCCGCGGGTTGCACTCGATGGCGCGGACCTGCCCGTCCGAGGTCACCATGAAGTCGAACGACACCTGGCCGGTGAGCTTCAGCTCGCGGACGAAGGTGCGCACCCAGTCCTCGATCTCCGGGATGTCGACCATCGCGTAGTTGAGCTGGAAGGCCGAGGACTCGCAGCAGCAGTAGACGGTGAGCTCGCCGTCGCGCACGGTTCCGTGCGTGCAGTACTCCTGACCGGCGACGAACTCCTGCAGGATCCACGGATTGGCCGGGGCGATGGGCTTGGAGCGGGCGAACCGCGCGGTCTCCGTCGAGCTGGCGGCCGGCAGCGGCGTGAGGTCGAGGCGGTGGACCGGGTCGTACGAGATGCTTTTGAGGATGTACGGGCCCGGGTGCTCGCCGTCGAACGCGAAGCCCGCGACCTCGTCGGGGTCGGTGACCCGGTGGGTGTCGGGCACCGGCAGCCCGAGCGAGGCCGCAGTCGTCGCGAAGCGGTACTTGTCGTCGAGCAGCTCGATGGTGTCCGGGTCGCAGTGCAATACCTCGCAGTACGGTTCGAGCAGCGGCTTGGCCAGCGCGTCGTAGTAGCTGGCGACCGGGCTGCACACCGGCACGTAGACGTCGACGTTCTCGCGCCGCACGATGTCGAGCAGCGCCTGCGCGTACGCCGGGTCCTGCGGCTGGGGAACGGTGTAGAAGCGGTCGACCGCGTTGGAGAACCGATGGCCGGTGAGCCGGTATTTCGCGGCCTCGACCAGCACGACGCGGTGACCCGCCCGGTGGAACGAGCGCGCCAGCTGCAGCGCCTTGGTCATCTTGCCGCCGCTGACGAGGATCGTCCGCGCCTCGGTCGCCACCTGCCGACGGGCGGGGGCAACGGCCGTGCGCACGAGAGCTGCGCCGGTGAGCGTGAGGTTCAGCGGCAGCATCGCCAGCAGCAGCGCCTGCGTCCCGACGGTCTTCGGAACCATCGCGAGCCGGTGCCGATCGGTATGGGGCACGATCCCACGTTACGACTCGGGTGCGGCCCGCCCCCGCCCGCCCGGCAGCCGGCCTCGACGAGGCTGGTCGCTCGGCGACGCGCTCGACGTTCGGGGCGACGAAGTTCGTCTACCCCGCGCCGCTGATGCGCGAGATGCGCACCTGGTGCGAGCGGGAGGTCGCGGGCACTGTGCCGTACGACCGCGTCCGGTACCGGACGTACCCGGTCACGCGTCGGGCAGCGTGACCGTGCCGCCGCTGCGGACGGCCCCGGCCGTGATGACGACCGCAGCCGACGGGCACAGCGATGACTGCCCGCCCGCGACCGTCCCGCCGTACGACCGACCGAGGCCCGGGTAGTAACAGACGTCGTACTTCCCCGCCGCGAGACCGGTCACCGTGAACGAGCCGTCGGTGTCGGTGCTCACGTCGCTGTCAGAGGTGCCGTCGGTCGATTCGAGGGACACCTCGACGTTGGTGAGCGGCGCGCCGTGCGTGTCGAGCACGGTGCCGGTGAACCCGCCGCCGACCGGCAGCACGCCATCGGCACCACCGATCACCCGGCCCGCGGCCGTGGTCGACCGCCGCGTGCTCGACGGCGGGTCGGACTGCCCGTCCCACGCGCTGCCACCGAGGCAGCGGCTGAGGTAGCCGGATGCCGAAGTGCCGGAGGTAAGCGGTCCGGCGCCGAAGCAGAGCGCTTCGGCGCGTACCGGCAGGCCGGTGATCTCGTAGGAACCGTCGGCCGCCGTGTAGACGTCGTAGCCGCCCATGGAGCTGGTCAGTTCCCGGCCGTTGCCCGCTTCGAAGGTCGCGGAGGCGACGGCGGCCACCCCGGCGACGGGCGAGCCGTGCGCATCGGTGACGTGGCCCGCCACCGCGGCGCCGTCCGCGAGCGACGCGTCGACCGTGCGCACCGCGCCGGCGGTGAGCCGGACCAGCGGCGGCTCTTCCGGCACCGTGCTCGACCCGTTGCACCGGCTCGCGTATCCGGTGGGGCTCGACCCCGTGACGTCGGCGGTGAAGAAGCACAGCGGCGTCGGGTCGGCGTCGAGGCCGGTGATCGAGTAGTGGCCAGAGGCGTCGGTCACCGCGTCCGCGCCCGACGTCCCGATCGCCGTGGCGATGCCGACCCCGGCCAGCGGCGCTCCGTGCGCGTCGGTGATCGTGCCCCGGACGGCGGCGCCCGGCGACAGCACCTCATCGGCCCTCGCCGTCGCCCCGCGCGTGACATCGATCCCGGCCGGCGCGTTGTCGTCGGGGTAGTCGCAGGTGGGGTTGCGCCCGACGCTGGCCTGCGGGTAACCCGTGGCCAGCGTCCCGGCCGTGACCGCGCGCCCGTCGAAGCAGACGGTGTAGCCGCCCGCCGTCGGATCTAGGCCGCGCAGCGTGTACGAGCCGTCGTTTGCGGTCGACGTGGTGTTGGGCGAGCCCTCGACCGCGGACACGGCCACGCCCGGAAGCGGGTCGCCGGCGCTGTCGGTGACCGTGCCGGTGATCGCGCCACCCTCTGGCAGCGTCTCGTCCACCCGCACTGTTGCGCCCGCCCCGACGTGCAGGTAGGACGGGTCGAAGTCGTCGCTGTCGATCGGGTCGGTCGACCCGGAGCAACGCGCCGCGTAACCCGTCGCCGAGCCGGCTCCCGTTGCGTCGGAGGTGAGGAAGCAGACGTTCACGGCGCGCTCGCCGATCCCGTCCAGCGAGTACGTCCCGTCGGCCGCGGTCAGCACCGAGTGCGGCCCGGGCAGGTCGGTCGTCGGGTCGTCGGTGATCTCGGTCGACACGCGCACGCCGGCGATGGGGGCGCCGCCCGAGTCGGTGACCGTGCCGGTCAGGGTGCCGCCGGCCAGCAGTTGCTCGTCGACGCCGGTGCGCGACTCGCCCGGAGCAAGGACGATCGGCTCGCCGAAGCTGTAGAGGTACTGGCCGACGTTGCCGACGGCGTGCTGCTTCGTGGCGCCGCGGCACTCGGTGACGTAGTTCGAGTTGGCGCTGGTGGAGGCGTCGAAGCACACCGCGTACGGCCGGTAGGGCACGAGCCCGGCCGGCACCGACCAGGTGCCGTCGGTCTGGGTGGTCACCGTCGCGTAGGGCTTCGCGAGCAGCGTGGTGACCCGCCCGGCGCGGCGGGCGACGGGCAGGACTCGCACGGTGACGCCGCTGACCGGCGCCCCGGAGCCGGCCGTCACGGTGCCGCTCAACGACCCCGCGGTGGTCGGTGTCGTCGTCGCGGTGACGGCCGCACCCGCCGCAGTGTTGCCCGAGCTGTCGTAGGCGAAGACGGCATAGCTGTAGGTGTGCGACGGCGCCAGCCCGCTGTCGGTGACGCTCGTCGCCGACGCCGCGACGCGGGCGACCGACGTGCCGTCCGCCACGGTGGCCGGTGCCCCGGTCCCGTCGGCCCGGCGGATCACGAAGCCGGCGACGTCGGCGGCCGTCGGACGCGTCCAGCCGATCGTCACGCTGCTCGGCGTCGCGTCGGCCGCGTACATCGCCGTCACGGATCCCGGTGCCGTCGTGTCCCGGTAGTAGCGCACCGCCCTGGCCCGCGACGAGCCGTACGCCGAGGTGACCACGACGGCCGCCGAGCCGGCGGCGTGCGCAGGGGCCAGCACGGTCAGGGTGCGGCTCGAGCGCACCGCGACGTGCGTGCCCCGCGCCGAGCCGAAGCGCACCGTCGACGTCCGCGTGAAGCCGGACCCGGTGACGGTCACGCTCTCTCCCACGGTCCGCACCGCCCCGGGTGTGATCCGCGAGACCGCCGGCGGGGCGACGAAGGTGTAGCGGTCGGCGCGACGCGCCGTCGACCGGCCGGACTTCGTCGTGACGGTCACGTCGACGACGCCCGGGCGGTGCGATGGGGCGAGCACCGTCAACCGTCGCGACGACGACACGTGGACGCCCGTCCCCTTCGCCGTCCCGAAACGGACCGCGGTGCCGCGGGTGAAGCCGGTGCCGGTCACGGTGACGCGGGTGCCGTGCAGCGTGCGCCCGGTCCGGGGGCTGACCGAACTGACGCGGGGCGCGTGCCGGCTCGTCGCGGCGGACGCTGTCCCGGCAGCGGTCGAGACCAGGGCGGAGACGGCGACCACGACCAGCGCGGCGGTACGGAAGCTCATGCCGCGCAGCCTGTCGGTCATGATCGACGGCGGGTACCCGGAATAACCCGTATTACCGCTCGACGTCCTCCTCGCGGTCCAGGCCGAGATGGCGCTCGAGGTCGGCCGCGGAGTGCGTGCGCAGGTAGTCGGTGAACTTCCGCGTCACGTCGCGCATGTGCTCCTCCGCGGTGCGCACGCTGATCGACAGCCGGTGGGCGATCCGGGTGTAACCCTCGCCGCGAGCCCGGTACGCAAGCACCTCGCGCTGCCGCGGGGTCAGCGTCGGCAGGTCCCCGTGCCGCTCGACGAGTTCGGCGAGCCCGGCGATCGCCGGGGTGATCACCTGCCCCCCGTCGGCCACGACGTGGATGGCGTCGTGCAAGGCGGCCATCGGCTCGGACTTGTGGGTGACACCCAGCGCGCCGGCGGCCAGGCAGCCCGCGAGCACCATCCGGCGGCGCTCGTTGGTGTAGACCAGCACCCGGTACCCGGCGTCGCTGACCCGGATGATGCCCTCGGTGCCGCGCAGCAGTGCGCCCGCGACCGGGCCGGCCAGATTCAGGTCCAGCAGCACGACGTCGCAGGTGGGCGCGTCGGCGAGGAAACTCTCCACCGACGAGTAGCTGTGCACCGATTCGACGCCCTCGAGCAGCATCGACGTGCCCATGCGGATGACCGTGTCGTCGTCGACGACCACGATGCGCGGCCGGTTCACCTCGCTCCGGGGATCGGTCCCCGGACGGTGACCCGGGTGCCCTCACCGGGGGCGGACTCGACCGACACCCGCGCGCCGACGCCCGCGAGCCGGCGGATCACCTGGTCGCGCAGGCCGAAGCCGAAGGACGTGCTGTCGACGTCGAAGCCTGCGCCGTCGTCGTTGACCGACACCTCCCACTCGGCGGCCCGGGCGTCGGCGTGGATGATCACCGACGTCGCCGCGGCGTGCCGGCGCACGTTGTAGAGCAGCGTCGTCAGCGCGTCGAACAGGACGCTGGCCGTCGCCGCGTCGAGTTCCACCCCGGCCGCGAGCTCCACCGACGCGTCGATGGGCAGGTCCGCGTTGTCGAGCGCCACCGCGCTCACGAGCGCGGGCAGTCGCGTCGGCACCCGGGCGGCGTGCGAGCCGTCGTCGTCGTGCTCGGCCGCGTTCAGGAAGGAGCGGACCCGGTTGGCGCCCGCCGCGGCCTGCTTGCGCACCATGGTCGCCATCACCGGGTCGAGTTCCGGGTCGGCCATCATGCGCATCAAGGTCTCGTGGTCGTGCAGCAACCAGCGCTGCCGCTCGCGCTCGGCCTGCTGGCCCGCGCGCGCCGCCTCGGCACGGGCGTCGTCGGCGGCGCCTGCGAGCCTGCGCAGGTAGGCGGCGAGAGCGCGTGGGAACAGGGCGAAGCCGAAGTAGCCGACGGCGTTCGACAGCACCGTCGACAGCGTGGCCGAGCCCGCGGCCGGCAGGCTGACCGCGACGTAGGTCGCGGCCAGGACGGTGGCGACCGACAAGGTCTGCCAGCGCCGCGGGAAGCCGATGCCCGCGGCGAACGCGGTACCGACCGTGACCGCGTAGCCCCAGGCCGTCCACGTGCCCACGCGATCCGCCGAGGACGTGAACAGCGGCTGGCAGGCCAGGATGGCGAGCCCGACTGCGGCGTCGAGCGCGGCGATCCGGGTGCTCAGGAAACGCCGGGCGCGGATCACGATCACCATCACGGCCACCGACTCGAGGACGTAGCCGGACACCAGCGCGACGTCCAGGCCGGGAGCGGTCGCGCGGCGCAGGCCGACGGGCGTCGAGACCAGGAGTTGGACGAGATCGGTGAGCCGCAGGCCGACGAACGCCACCAGGATGCAGAGTTCAGCGCCCTGCGCCGTCGTCGGCAGACGGGGCGAGCCTCGCCAGAGCGCCGACGCCCAGGAGCGCGCAGGCAACGAGTCCGCCATCATCCGAACCTCTCGGCGCCGCCTGCCGCCCCGCGCGGCCGGCCGGCATGAGGCTAGCCGCCCGCACCGCGCCGTAACCAGCCCGATCGCGACGCGGCGTGATGATCGACTGCGGCAAGCAGACGTCGAGCCGTGGGTCGGGACCGATCTCGTTCCCGGGGCCGTCGCCTGACCGTAAGCTGAGTCCGCCCCGCCCGCCCGAAGGAGACGCATGGACAAGGTTGTCGCATCGGCCGAGGAGGCGGTGCGCGACGTTCCTGACGGTGTGACACTGGCCGTCGGTGGCTTCGGTCTCTGCGGTGTCCCCTCCGTGCTCATCGACGCGCTGCTCGCGCAGGGCGCGCGCGACCTCGAGGTCGTCTCGAACAACTGCGGCACTGACGGACACGGCCTCGGGCGGCTGCTCGGCGACGGCCGGATCCGCCGCGTGATGGCGTCCTACGTCGGCGAGAACAAGGAGTTCGCCCGTCAGTACCTCGGCGGTGAGGTCGAGGTCGAGCTGACCCCGCAGGGCACGCTGGCCGAGCGCATGCGCGCCGGCGGTTCGGGCATCGCGGCCTTCTTCACCGCGACGGGGGTCGGCACCCAGATCGCCGACGGCGGATTGCCGTGGCGCTACGACGCCGACGGCAACGTCGTCATCGCCTCGCAGCCGAAGGAGGTGCGCACGTTCGACACCTACCGCGGCCCGCGCGAATTCGTGCTCGAGGAGGCTGTCGTCGCCGACTTCGGGCTGGTGCGGGCCTACCTGGGCGACCGGCACGGCAACCTCGTCTTCCGCAAGGCGGCGCGCAACTTCAACCCGCTGGCCGCGATGTGCGGGCGGGTGACCATCGCCGAGGTCGAGCATCTTGTCGAGCCGGGCGACATCGACCCCGACAACGTGCACACGCCCGGCATCCACGTGCAGCGCGTCGTCGCGCTGACGCCCGAGCAGGCGGCCGACAAGCCGATCGAGAAGCGGACGGTGCGGGGATGACCGAGCTTGCGAGGTCATCGATGTGGCCGGCATGCCCTCAAAGCCCGACGGAGGAGGGCGCATGAGCTGGACACGGGAGCAGATGGCGGCTCGCGCCGCGTCCGAGCTCAAGGACGGCTCGTACGTCAACCTGGGCATCGGATTGCCCACCCTGGTGCCCAACTACGTCGACGACGACGTGGAACTGGTGCTGCAGAGCGAGAACGGCATCCTCGGCGTGGGCGCCTACCCCACCGACGACGCGGTCGACCCCGACCTGATCAACGCGGGCAAGGAGACGGTGACCGTGCGTCGCGGCGCCTCGTACTTCGACTCGGCGACCTCGTTCGGCATGATCCGCGGCGGCAAGGTCGACATCGCGATCCTCGGCGCCATGCAGGTCAGCGCCACCGGCGATATCGCCAACTGGATGATCCCCGGCAGGATGGTCAAGGGCATGGGCGGCGCGATGGACCTCGTCCACGGCGCCGACCGGGTCGTCGTGATCATGGAACACACCGCCCGCGGCGGCGACTACAAGATCGTCGACGAGTGCTCGCTGCCGCTCACCGGCCGCGGCGTCGTGCAGCGGATCATCACCGACCTGTGCGTACTCGATGTGACCCCCGACGGGCTGCGCCTCGTCGAGCTCGCACCCGGCGTCAGCATCGAGGACGTGCAGCAGGCGACGCAGCCCCCCGTCGCGGTGTAGCGAGGCTCCCGGGGCGCTACGCGCCCAGCGCCGGCGACACCGGCACGGTCCGGAACGCCGCCGCGTCCAGCGTGATCTCCGTCGGCGAGGAACCGCCCAACGTGGCGTCCAGGCGCAGCATGCGACCGCGCGCGTCGATCCAGTAGGTGACGGTGCTGGCCGTGGCGGACGGGGCCGTCGAACCCGTCGCCCCCGTTGCGGTGGTCGGCCCGGCGATGACGTCGACGCGCCGGCCGCCGATCGACGCCTGCCGCAGCCAACGGGCACCGCCCTGCTGGATCAGCTGCGCGTTGTCCGGGCGGTCCTGGCCGAGGGCCAGCAGCACGGTGAGCAGCGCGTCGACGTCGTTCGCGGACGGTGCGAGCGCGCGCTTGCTCGGCGCGGTGGTCGGCAACGTCGTGGGCGGCAGGGCGGTCGCGGCGTGCGGCCAGCCCAGCAGGGTGGACGCGTTCCACTCCAGGACGAACGCCGACCCGGCGCCCGACACCTGCGCCAGCCCGACCCGCCGGCGGTAGTCGACGTAGCCGGCGACGGACAGCGGCCCCTGCGACGACGACATCGTGGTGCGGAACTGCACGCCGGTGCCCTGGTAGTTCAGGAACCGGCTGACCGCGAGCCGCTCGGCCTCCTCCGTCGTGACGGGGTGCGGCCCGGCGGACGCCGGAGCGCTCGACGAAGGGTGTGCGGGTGCCGACGACCCGCACGCCGTCACGAGCGCGACCAGCGCAGCACCGATCGAGACGAGCACCGCGGGCCGCCGCCTCACCAGCGGACGCTGCTCTGCGCGGCGAGCAGGCTGGCGCTCGGCACCCGGATCGAGGCCACGTCGACGCGCCCCGGCAGCCCGGCGGTCGACACCGGCGGGGCGGTCAGCGCGTTCGGCAGCTCGGGCAGCACCGGCGGCGCTGCGACCTCGGTGAAGGCGATGCCGGGCGGCGCGTCGGTGACCGGTGCGGCGGCGGCCCGGACCGCCCCGCTGGCCGGGCAGCGGCGCGGGAAGTCGCGCGGCGCGACGTCGGCCGACAGCGCGTTCCCCTGCAGGCAATTGCCCGACCCGGCCGCGGCTGCCGCCGCCGAGTACACGAAGTCGTGCCCGTTGGCGCGAAAGTCGTTCGCCACGATCTGATTGCCGACGGGCGGGAGGTCGTCGGTGTTGGTGATGACCACGCCGGCCACCGGATTGGCCTCGATCAGGTTGGCCCGGACGGTGTTGTGCGTCCCGCCGGCGATGCCGAAGCCGATGCCGAACCCGCCGTCGGCCTGCTCAGGGGTCTTCGCCTGCGCGTTGGCGGCGATGACGTTGCCGGCCACGACTGCGCCGGACTGCGGCACGAGGCCTTCCTGGTGATCGCTGTCGGTGGTGGCCCCGACGCGGTTGCCGACGAACCGGTTCCCGTACACGTACATGTCGCCGCTGGCGTTGGTGCCCTCGTAGCCGACGGCGTTGCGCTCGGCCACGTTGCCGCGCACCACGACACCGCACGGCTTGCACTGGCCGACGTACAGGCCGGAGTCCGCCATGCCCGAGGTGTAGGAGTTCTCGATCACCCCGTTGCGGGCGCTGAACGCGTAGATGCCGTAGAGGCCGTTGTTGTAGCTCGTGACGTGGTCGACTAGGAATCCGTCGAGCGGCGGCCTCGTGGTGGAGCCCGTCGGGGAGTACCCATCGCTGCCCCGGCCGATACCACGACCCTGGCTGTCGGTCTGGCCGGTGACCAACACGCCGTTCAGCGTGGCGTTGCGGACGGTGAGGTTCTGCACCGCGTCTCCGGACCTGGTGAGCACGACACCGTTGGCTCGCAGGACGCCGCCGTCGACGATGACCTTGGCGCGCTCGGTGCCACGCAGCGTCACGCGCGGGGTGTTGACCTGGATGGTCTGCTGGTAGACGCCGGGGCCGAGCAGGACCATGCCGCCGGGGCGGACGTGCTTCAGCGCGGCGTCGACAGTCTTCGCGTCCTGCGGCACCCGGATGACCTGCTGGCCGGCCCGCGCTCCGGTAGACGACGGCGCGGACCGGTGCGCGGCCGGGCTGCTGCTGGCACCGCAGCCGGCGAGCA
>CAZZZE010000006.1:6438-24448 GCA_964658365.1 uncultured Jatrophihabitantaceae bacterium | reverse complement strand
TCATCGCCAAGCACCGCAACGGGCCGACAGCGACGGTCGCTGTCGCGTTCCAGGGTCGCTACTCCCGCTTTGCCGACATGCCCAGCTGAGTGTGTGCCCGACGCCGCAACTCGTTCTGTCGAAAGAGTCGACCGCCTAACGGCCGATCATCGGGCAGCATCCGGTGACGCGTCCGCGCAGTGGCACCGTTGCTGGTTGACTGCGGCGGGTGACGAGCGGAACCAGACTCAGCATGTTGTGGGAGTCGGTCGATTCCGCCGCTGCCCTGACCGAGCGCTTCGGCTTCACCGATGTCGACCACGCCGCGTCGTGGGTCGGAGAGACACTGCGGGACGTCTGGGCCCGTCGGATGGATCGATGCGACCGCCTCGTCATCAGTGCCAGCAACCTCTTGGTGTGGCTCGTGGTCGACGGTCAGCACGTCATCGCCAAGTGCTGCGCCGACCCGGCTCGCATGCCACGGCTGGCCGAGGTAGATGCTCTCGTCGCCTGGCTGCATAGGAACGGTATCCCCGTCGCGCCCCCGATCGCCGCGAGCGACGGCCGGCTACGCGTCGAGCGGGAGGGCCTCTCGCTCGGTCTGTATCCGTTCGTCGATGGTGATCTTCTCGACGTCGCCGACACTGGACAAGTCGAGACGGCGGGACGAATGCTCGCGACCCTGCACGAGACGTTGGCGGCGTACCCGCTCGCGGTCGGCGACGGTCGAGCAGGGCCGAACCAGCAGCTCATTCATGGCGACTTCAGGGCGGCCAACATCCTGCACGACAGCACAGCCATTGCCGCGATCCTCGACTTCGACGACGTGGCATACCGGAGCAGGACTGCCGATCTCGCGAAGGCGGCGGTTCTTCTCGGGACCCGCTACCACGACTGGCAACCCACGAGCCCGGAGACGCGAAGCGCGTTCCTGGCGGCTTACCGCGATGTCGCGCCGTTGACGAGCGTCCAGCGCGAGGAACTGCATCGCGGCGTCACCGCGGTCCTGGACCACTTCGGGTGGATCTAGGTTCGGGCCCGATCCGGGCGGCACCGACCCATCGCTCAATGTGTCCCGGACCCGGGTCCGCGCGCCGGCGTTCGCTGCGCGCACGCGGCTGGTAGGCCCCCAAGGGGAAACCAAACTGGCAGTGAGTGTGAGAACCGAACTGCCTACGACACTTCAGAGTGTGACCACCTCCGATCCTGACCGGGCGCGCTTCACCGCGCTCTTCGAGGACCTTTCCCCACGGGTGTATGGCTACGCCCGCCGTCGATGCGACCCGATCGAAGCCCAGGATGTCGTCAGCGACGTCTTCCTGGTGGCCTGGCGCCGATGGTCCGACGTACCGCCGGACGCGTTGCCGTGGCTACTCACCGTCGCGAGAAACACGATCGCCAATCGGCAGCGCGGCGAGCGGCGCGCGCGGCTCACGACCGAAGTCCTGACCACGCTGAACCGAATAGCGCGCCACGCTGCGGCGGCCGACTTGGAAGTCATCGGTCGCGAGCAGGTGCTGGCTGCGCTTGCCGAACTGACCGACATCGAGCGAGAGGCAGTTCTGCTGGTCGCCTGGGACGGACTGACAAACAGCCAGGCCTGCCGGGTCGCCGAATGCTCCCAACGTGCATTCGAGGTCCGCCTGTCGCGAGCGCGAGCACGACTGAGCCGTGCGCTGCCCTCCGCCGGTCCGACAGCGAGCCGAAACCCCATCATCCCTACCGCCGCCCCCGAGACCCACACAGGAGCAACATCATGACCGAGCCCGACGTCCTGAGCCACGTCACCGCCTACCGTCCCGAACTCGACACAGAATGGTCCCCAGAACGCCGCGACCACACTCTCGCCAACGTCTTCGACCGGCCGCGGGAGCACGCCACACCCGTTTGGCGGCTAACCCGACGCCGCGTCCTCGCGGGCGCAACGGTGGCAGTAGCGGCGGCCGCGGCGGCAGTCGTTGCCGCGACCGTGCTGCCTGGCGGTACACCGGGCGGTCCGAGCCCGGCTGAGGCCAAGATCCTCAAACAACTTGCAGTAGTCGCCGGCACGCACGGGCAGCCGGTCAAGGACGGCCAATACGCCTACGCCAATGAAACAATCGTCGCGGCCGGGCCGGTAGCTGCCCGCCACCAACAGGTATGGACCAGCACGGGCGGCAAAGTCTGGATCCGCGAAGCGCCAGCACGGTGCCTGACCGCATCTCCGGCCCACCCCGGTCCGTTCACCACCGACTACTACAACCACACCGCGGCACAATTCGCGGCACTGCCCACCACAGCTGATGCGCTCACGGCATTCATCTCCGCACATCCCGACGGGGACAATCGCGGAGACGACAACCTCTGGGAGGCGGTGAGCGAGCTGCTCGGTGATGGCGGAACACTCGTTCCCCCTGCGGTGCGCTCCGCTGCCATCACGCTGATCACGCGCATCGACGGCACCTCAGTTCGCAACCACGTACGCGACACTCTCGGCCGACCCGCCATCGCCATCACCCGCAACCGCGAGACGCTCTACTTCAACCCCGACACGTCCCGCCTCCTCGAGGAAGCACAGACCGCCGGCAACTCGCAAGGATCTGGCAAGACCTTGATCAACTTCGCCGGCATCGTCAACACACTGCCCGACCTCCCTCCCTGCTGACCCAACCCTTCAGCCAGCCGCCCTCTTCAGCTGCGCGCCCCACGCCATCACGGGTCCGTCTGGGTCTGTCGCCACTCCTCGGCGCGCGCCTGGGCTGGGGTGTGCGGGCGGCGGTGGCGCCGAGGGAGACGAGCAGGGTGAGGAGCCCGGCGGTCAGGAGCGCGACGTGGTAGCCGTGAGCGGGGAAGATGCGCGCGTGCCGTCGCACTTCGTCACAGATGGCGATGATCACGCGTCGCCCGCACACGGATCTGTATTCGGGACGACATCGTCGAGCGTCTGCTCGCCGCTTGCAGACTCGTCGCATGTCCGAGCTCGGGGTTCTGCGGATAGCCGACACGTCAGTGGTCGGTCCTGCGCCGTGCGGTCGAGACAGATGTCGCGGCCATCGTGAACCTCCTTGCCGACGACGAACTCGGAGCGACCCGCGAGAACGACACCAGTGACCTCGCGCCCTACCTCGCCGCGTTCCACACCATCGACGCCGACCCGGCGCACCTGTTGGTGACAGCGGTCCACGACGCGTAGGTCGTGGCGACGATGCAGCTGACGTTCCTGCCCGGCATGGCGCGTCGCGGCGCACTCCGGGCCCAGATCGAAGCGGTACGGGTGCACCGCGGATTCCGCGGTCGCGGACTGGGCGCTGCGATGTTCGACTGGGCGATCAGCGAGTCCCGCCGTCGCGGTTGTGTCTTGGTGCAATTGACGACGGACAAGGCCCGTCGCGACGCGCATCGCTTCTACGCCAGGCTCGGCTTCGCCGCCTCCCACGAGGGCTTGAAACTTCAGCTGTGACACCAAGTACGGGTGCGCATGTCGATCCACTTCCGGGATTGCCGCACATCCTGGACTTGTAGACTAGAATTCTGGTCTATGACGACACTGCCACTGTCGGAGGTCAAGGCGCGGCTCTCCGAGATCGCCGACGAGGTTGCAACGACGCATGAGCGGGTTCAGGTCACACGGAACGGCCGCGATTACGTCGTCCTGCTTGCCTCCGAGGATCTTGAATCGCTCGAAGCAACCCTCGAATTACTCAGCGATCCCGAGGCCATGGCGCGAGTCAGGAGCGCCGAGAAGGATATCGAGCGGGGTGACGTGTTGGACGAACGCGCAGTCAGAGCACTCCTGTCGACACCGGCAGCTGAGTGAGCTTTCGGGTCGTCGTGACCCGAACCGCGGCGCGCCAACTGGCCGAGCGGCTCCCCGAAGCGGCTGCAGCGGCCTGCGTCGAGTTCCTTTTCGGCCCACTCGCCGAGAGCCCGCTTCGAGTGGGTGCCGCCCTACGTCCGCCGTTCGCGGGTCAGTGGCGCGCCCGCAGAGGCGAATACCGAGTCCGGTATCGCATCGACGAAACCGAACGCGTCGTCTACGTGCTCGACATCGATCATCGACGAGACGCCTACCGAACCTGACGCGTCCCAGCTGCCGATCGCCATCCGCATGCGTCGCGAGCTGGTTACGGTGGATGTGTGATTCGGGTCCGGCCAGCGCGGTTGCGCGATGCGGACGCACTTGGTGAGATACACGCCGCAGCGTGGCAGGCGGCGTACGCACCCTTGTTCGAGTCCGATTTTGCTGCCCGCGCTGTCCAGAGCCGACGTGGTCGGTGGCACGAACGCATAGTCGCGCATGCGGGCTCGACCCTTCTTGCCGAACTGAACGGTCGGCCGCTGGCTCTGTCGTTTTGCGTGCCCTCGTCGAGCCGTCCTGGTTTGGCGGAGATCTACAGCTTCTACGGACATCCCGATGGCTGGGGTAGCGGCGTTGCTGGCGCGCTCATGACAGCGACTCTGCGCAGCCTGGTCGACGGCGGATATGCCGGAGTTCACCTCTGGACACTTCGGAGCACCGCACAGTCGCGCCGGTTCTATACCAAGTGTGGGTTTACGGAGACGGGTGCCCACCGGGCGCACGATTTCGGAGACGGTCAGATGCTCGATCAGCTCGAGTACGAGCGCTCCGTCGGCGACGGAAACGACCTTCAATGAAGCGTGGGCCGGTGACGTGAGCGATCTGCGTCAAGATCGAAGCGACCCGCTTGACTGGGTCCAATTCCGCATTCGACGCGCGACCCCGCTTACGACGACCATCTCGGCTCCGGCACTGTGACGCCAGAGCAGGAGAACGTGGCCGCAGACAACCGTGATGCAACCCAACGGCCGTTCGTCAGGACCGCGCCGCCGGTAGCTGCCACGACGCGGTGCTTTTTTGCGGGTCGGCCTGTCGACTTCTGCTGGGCGAATCCGTCGCTCACTAGGCAGACGCCGACCTGATGGTCGGTGGCGTTGATAACCCGCACCGACAGCGGGGTGAAGGGGATCGGTCCGGGATAGTGCAGGCCGACGTCGGTTCCGATGACTTGCTTCATGTTCCTGGCGAACGCCGGGGTCATCAGCGCGCGGAGCGCGGCGTCGGTGTAGTGCCCGGTATTGACCGTCCGAGCCGCTTGAGCCGCCCACCTCCGCAGCGCTTTGACCGCCGGGTCCTGCTCGGAGGGCGACGGCGGCGGTGGAGGACGGCGCGGGTGTGGGCGTCGGTGTCGGCGAGGCCGACGTGGACACCGCAGACGTGCTCGGCCACACCCGACCTTAACCGAGGCGAACGCAGCGCCCAACTCGACCACTGTGGCGCGTCTGACGCACGAATGGACGCCGCTCGCTCGCACGCAGAGGCCGCGGTGCGGCTCTCGTACGGCCGCGCCTTCGCCTGCCCGGTCGCCGTCGCGAACCCATAGCCGGCGACGGACTTGTCGACGCTGCTCGGTCGAGGTGGTGATCAGAGTCTGGTGGCGTCGATGGCGATCTGGTCGTGGGCGGCGGGATTGACAAGTACCGGCAGGACGGTGCCGACGGTGGCCACTGCAGCACGTCTGGCCGCAGTGCTGAAGGCGATCCGCGTGCTGGTGGCATAGCCACCGCCAGCTGGCAACGCGACGTCGAGGGTGAGGTCGACGGTCCCGGCGGCCCCGCCCCCGGCAACCCCGGCCGGGACGACCACCTCGTGGGCAGCGAGCACCGTGGCGTGCGCTGCGATCATCGCCCCGGGACGTTGCGTCGCGGCCGCGGCTTGTTCCGGAGTCAACCCGCCACCGGCGGTTCCCGGTAACGGCCGGCTGGCGTCACCGACCACGGTGTACGTGACCGGCGGCCCGGCTGGCGTACCACTGGCCCCCGTTCGCATGCGGTCGGCCAGCTCCTGGGCCTGCTGTTCGGCGAGCTGCCGGGCCAGGTCGTGGTTGCTGGGCATCGCGTCCCACTGCACCTCCAACCTCGTCGGATCGGCGCGGTCGACGGTCACCGGCAGTGTCTGGCCAGGGTGCGGCCAGCGCTTGGTCGGCGCAGTGCAGTAGTGCTCGACGGCCACTGGGCCCACGCCGTCCGCAGTGACGACCCCGGTCATCCTGCAGTTCTCGTAGGACGCGCCGCCACTGTTGACCGAGGACGACGTCAACGCGTACGTGCCCGGTACCGGATCGGTCATCCGCTTGTTGTGCAACCAGTTCCTGACGCCCAATACGAGACCCCATTCCACGTCGATCCTGACCCGTCTGCACATCATCCCCCGGGCACGGCTCACCCCACCGGGTCGACCGTCGCGGCTGCTCGACACGGACCGATATGACATCGCAGAGCTAACATGTGCCGTCGTCCAGGCGGGCGACGATGCGTCTGCTGATCTCACCGAGTCGCACCACATCCTCCGGCTCCAGGGAGTCCACGACGAGTTCCCTGACCCGCGCGACGTGTCGAGGGGCGGTCGTGACGAGGTGGGCGTACCCGGCGTCGGTGAGCGAGACGACCGTGCCGCGGCCGTCGCACGGGTCGGGCTCCCGGCGCACCAACCCCCGCCCCTCCAGACGCCGGATCATGTGTGACATCCGGGACTGCTCGGCGTTGGTGAGGAAGGCGAGCTGGCTGATGCGCATCGCGCGGGCAGGTTGGTCCGACAGCCCGGCCAGGACGTAGTACTCGACGTAGCTCAGCCCGGCGTCGTCCTGCAGCTGCTCCTCCAGCGCCGACGGCAGCCGGGCGAGCAGGAGCGTGAACGACATCCACGCCTCCAGTTCGGCAGGCGAGAGCCACTTCGGTGACGGCATCACCGAAGCTTATCCGACGTTTACTTGAACGTTCATGAAAAGCGGGCTAGCGTGCAGGTCGTAGACCAACTCCCGTGTAACGCCTCGAAGGGAATACCCATGAGCGACCTGAAGATCGCGATCATCCTTGGCAGCACCCGCCCCGGCCGTAACGGCAAGGGTGTGGCCGACTGGGTGCTGGCACAGGCCGCTGGCCGCGACAGCGCCGACTACGAGCTCGTGGACCTGGCGGACTACCCGCTGCCGCACCTGGACGAAGCGATGCCGCCGTCATTCGGCGCCTACGCCAACGAGCACACGAAGGCGTGGGCGGCAAAGATCGCGTCCTACGACGGCTACATCTTCGTCACCCCCGAGTACAACCACTCCACGTCCGGCGTCTTGAAGAACGCCATCGACTACCTCTACGCGGAGTGGAACAACAAGGCCGCGGCCTTCGTGTCCTACGGCTCGCTCGGTGGCGCCCGCGCGATCGAGCACCTGCGCGGCATCGCCAGCGAACTGCAGATCGCCCACGTCCGCACGCAGCTGTCGTTCTCGCTGTTCACCGACTTCGAGAACTTCTCGACCTTCAAGCCCGGCCCCCAGCACATTGACGGCGCCGCCGCACTGTTCGATCAGCTCGAGAGCTGGGCCGGCGCCCTGAAGACCGTGCGGGCCTGATCGTTCGCGCCGGCGCCGGGAGCCCTGCGTGCCAAGCCATTCCGTGAGCCCGGAGGCCCGGTGAAGTTCCAAGTCCTGGACATCCTGCCGCAGCTGACCAATCCGATTACCGGTCGTGCGGTGCGCACTGACGAGCGCTTCGCCCAGGCGCTCACCTCGGCCCGGTACGCGGAGGAGTTCGGCTACGACGCCGTTGCGGTCGGTGAGCGGCACGCGGGCCCCGTCCTGAGCGCCGGGGTGGGCGTGGTGCTGGGGGCGATCGCGGCGACCACGACCCGGGTGCGCATCCAGACCGGGGTCTCGGTGCTGTCGATCCACGATCCGCTGCGAGTGGCGGAGGACTTCGCCACCGTTGACCAGATCTCGCGCGGCCGTCTGGAGGTGGTCATCGGTAAGGGCAACGAGATGCGTCAGCTGCCGATGTTCGGCATCACGCCGGGCGACCAGTGGGACGCGCTCGCGGAGAAGTATGAGTTGTTGCGTCGGCTCTGGCGCGAGGAGGACGTCACCTGGCAGGGCAGGTTCCGAGGTCCGCTGGACGCGGTCACGAGCCTGCCGCGGCCATATGCCGGGCCACCGCGCGTGTGGCACGGGTCGGCCACCACGCTGACGTCGGCCGAGCTCGCCGCGAAGTGGGGCGATCCGCTGTTCAGCGCCAACGCGATCCAGCCCCGCGACAACTACACGGTGCTGATCGAGCACTACCGCAAACGCTTCGTCGAGCACGGCCATGACCCGAGCACCGCCTACGTCGCAGCCGGCGCGAGCTTCCTGTACCTGGCCGACACCACGCAGCAGGCGAAGGAGGCATTCGGGACGACCTACGAAAAGATCGTGGCGTTCTTCAACCAGCCGGGGAACCACACGGCCGGCAACGAGATGACGTTCGCGACCATCGACGACGCTATCGAGCGTGGCCCTGTGCTCGTCGGCTCACCGCAGCAGATCGTCGAGAAGATCCTCTACTGGCACGAGGCCTTCGGGCACGACCTGCAGTCGTTCAGCCTGCCCACGATGATCCCCCATGAGCAGCAGCTCGACATGCTCGAGCGGCTGGCGAGTGAGGTCATCCCGGTGGTGCGGCAGGCCGCGCCCACGACGCTCTGGAGCACACAGGACTCGTACGGCGGGCGGCCCGCTGTCCACGGTCGGACCATGCGCTGACCGGTACCGTCGCGGAGATCGTTGCCACGTCGACCCAGAGCGAGGGACGGATGGGCACCAACCTGCTCAAACTCGGGACTCCGGCCGGCGGTGCGGAGCCGCGGACCTTCCGCGAAGGCCTGCGCGCGTTCACCGACGAGGACGTGCCGGTCGTCGGTGAGGTCACCGGGTCGTGGAGCAACTATCGGGGAGCGAAGCCGCCGATCCTGCTCAGCCTCGTCTTCCTCGGCGTCGTGTACTTCGACGGATACCTGCTGTACGCCGTCGTCGACGCGCTGCCGAGCTGGACAGTGGTGGGCCCGCTGCTGCTGTTGGCGATGTTCGGCCCGTTGGCGATCTTCATGTTCTTCCCGCTGCGACGCATCTCGCGGGCGGCGCTGCGCGCCCGGCTCGCGGCGCGCCGGTGAGGTCGGGTCAGCCCGACCGGACGTAGTGCTGCAGCGTCGCGGCGAGCGTGTCGGCCTGGGTCGTCCACTCCGCCTGCCGCTGCCGCCGTTGGACCGAGCGCAGCGTGACGCAGACGGGCAGGATGACGATCACGAAGGAGCTGCCCTGCGCCGGAGCCGCGTTGGTGAAGCTCTCCCGGATGCGGCCCCGCACGATGACGCCGCCCTCGTCGGTGACGACGTGTCCGGTGAACACGGGTGGTGACGAGACGCTGGACGCTATCGGCACGTACGCCGTGACCCGACCGTTGTGCACCCGGGCCCGCAGCGCGTCGATACTGCCGACCGTCCCGACGTCGCGCAGCTCGCGGTCAGCCGGAACGTGAAGCACCAGGTCACGCGCGTACCGGGACATTCGACCGCTCGCTCCGTCCGCTCAGCATTCTTGCTTATCGACCGTCGCAGTGGGACCGACGTACTCGACGACGAACTGGACGTCGGCCGCGGAATAGGGCCGCCCGATATGGGACTCCAGCTGCACGACGATGGTGCCGTCCCCGAAGTCCTCGTACGGTCCGGATCCGGCCAGGATCGCGGACCGGTAGACCACGAAGTGGCACGTGCGGTCCGGGGACACCGTGCGCACCAGGTGCGCATCGGCCGGGAGATCGTGGGCGCGGATGTCGGCGAGCGCGGCGGTCTCGGCCGTGCCTGCCGGGAAGTCGTGGATCAGCGTGTCGACGATGTCGTCACTGGTGGAGTTGCCGGTGTTGTACGTCGCGGTCCGGCCGCCGGCGCCGTCGCTGAAGGTCGGCCCGAAGTCGCCGTGCTCGAGCGCCGGCCCGTGCGCCGCGGCGAACCCGGCGATCGTGGCGCCGACGCCTGTCAGATGATCGTGCGGCAGTTTCTCCGGCGGCGGCAGGCTGACCGTCGTGGACGCTGCGGACCGCGAGGTGGATGTCCCGCGGCTCGCGAGGAACACCGACGTCCCGAGCACGGCCACCACCGCCACGGCACCGAGCACGCGGACCCGGCGCCACAGGCGCTCGAAGTCGGGATCGTCGTCGGGCCGCGACACCGGCGTCGTCTCCCAGCCGGGCGGCAGGATGGCTGACGGGGCAGCGGTCGGCGGGGCCAGCGACACCAGGTAGGCCCGCAGGCAGTCCTCGAGGTCGCCGGCGTCGTGGTCGAAGTCCGGCCGGCGACTGCTGCGGAACAACCAGCACAGCAGCGCGAACAGGACCGTCCCGATCCCGCCGAGCAGCAACAGCGTGGTCCGTTGGCTCCCCACGCCGCCGGGCGAGGCGATGCCCAGGCCGAGAATGAAGATCATGATCGCGGTGGCGAACGCGTAGACCCTGGAGGGCACCGTGTTCCCCCAGGACTCCCGGATCGTGCCGACCAGCGCGGTCCGGCCGGCTCGCGGCTGCAGGTGGCCGGTGAACCGCGGCGGTGTCCGGTACCGGCTGGTCGACGGTCCGCGGGCCGAGACGCGGCCGTCGGCATCGCGGGTGACGCGAAGGCGCCCCGGGTCGGGTTCGGCGCCGTCGGCCGACGCCACGTCGATCTCGACCGGCCGCTCGTAGCGCCGGGACAGTCCGCGCCGCCGCTCCTCCCGGTGGACCGCGGGCGCAGGGTCGGCGGTGGCGGGTTCGGCCCGGGCGGGTCGCACCTCGCGCAGGGCGCGCCAGAGCTCGCGGTGGACGAGAGCGTCGGGACCGCCCGCGTCGGCGATCTGCCCGTCCAGCGTCGCGAGACCGGATGCCAAGGACGCGACCTCGGTCGACGCGTCCGACCAGAACTCCGTCAACGCCTGCCGCACGCCGCGGCGCACGGCCGGCCGCGCCCCCAGCAGCGCGATCCGGCCGAGGACGCCCTGACCGTGCAGGTGCATCGTGAGGTGGCAGCGCCACGTACGGGACTTCGTGACGACCTGCAGCACGCCGTCGGCCTTCGCCCGCTGTGCCCGGACGCTGCCGGTGACGAGGTCGCCGCGGTGCTCCAGGGCGGACGGGTCGAGCGTCACGTCGACGGTTGCGTCCCGACCGCCGATCAGGCTGATGACGGGGCCGGGGACCTCGTTGGCCTGCAGCAGGGCTCGGACGTCGACGCGCCCGCTGGCGCTCCAGCGCTCGCCGATCTCGACGTCGGCGGTCCACAGCGCAGCGGCGAGCGTGCCGCGCACGGTGCGCCCGTCGTCGGACAGCAGGGTGAAGGTGTAGTCGGCGCGGCCCGGTGTGGTCAGCACATAGCGGGCGCCGGGCGTGCGATGCCGGCCGCCGGCCAGCCGCAGGGTCGGGGACGTCTCGCCGGTATCGGGTTCGAGCAGCGAGCCCCGCGCGTCGAAGCACAGGCCCCGCCATTCGGCCCAGAGCGCCGGCGTCAACCGGTGCAGTGCCGTGAGGTCGACGCACGCGATCTCACCGTGCGAACTGATCCGCATGGAGGCGAACCTAGCGTCGCGGGCAGCCCCGGAACCATTTGAGGATGATCACGCGGGAGGGCCGGGGTTTCCGGCGTGCGCGCGGTCAGTCCGGCGACAACGCCCGGACCGACGCCGGGACCGGCCGGCCGGGCCCGAGGTCGGGAGCGGCCTGCGGCGGCCGTAGCTGGTGTGCAGCGGTACGAAACCCGCCCACGCCGGCCCGGCGACGTCGTCGGCACCGTCCTCGGACCAGCCGTCGGACACCTTCAGCGACCAGGTCTCGACCGGCAGGGCCAGCACGTGGGTGGCCGCGTACTCGCGGGCCAGCGACGGGCGCACCTCGCCCGCCCGACCGGGCAGCAGGCCCTCGGTGACCAGGTCGAGCGCAGCCGTCTTCGCGGCCCCGTCGAGCGCCGTGAAGGTCCCGAACACCACCGCGCTGCGGTAGCGCATCGACGATTCGTACGCCGAGCGGGCGACGATGAGCCCGTCGACCGCGGTGACCGCCACCGCGGCGGGCACGCCGGTGGCCAGGTGACGCATCCAGCGCGACCCGGTCGAGCCGTGCACCAGCACCCGATCGCCGTCGCGGACGATCGCAGTGGGCAGCACGACCGGGTGGTCGTCGGCGACGAAGCCGACGTGGGCGACCAGCGCGCCGTCGAGCAGGTGGTCGAGCACGGCGCGGTCGGTGACGGCCGAGTCGGGGTAGCGCGTGGGCACGGTGCGGACCATGCCGAGATGCTGCTGCCGGTCGGGCCCACTGGTCAACCGACGCGGCCGAGCTTGACCGCGCCCCGGCCGATCCGGTAGCACGGGCGGCATGACGACGCCCCCGAGCGAGCAGATCGACCACCTCATCGAGACGCACCCCGACTGGCGCGGCGCGACGCTCGCCGAGGCGCGCCGGCTGATCCTCGAGGTCGACCCCGACATCGTCGAGGAATGGAAGTGGATGGGAGCGCCCGTCTGGGAGCTCGACGGCATCCTGATCGTCGGCAACATCTTCACGAACAAGGTCAAGCTCGGCTTCATGTACGGCGCCTCGCTGGCCGATCCGCACTCGCTGTTCAACGGCGAGCTCGGCGGCAACCAGCGTCGCTCCTACGAGCTCTACGAGGGCGACGAGCTGCAGGACAAGCCGTTCCAGGAGCTCGTGCGCGCGGCGATCGAGCGCAACCGCGCCAAGCCGGCGAAGGCCGCCCGGACGAAGCCGAACCGCGCCGAGGCGTGATCACGCAGGGAGCCTCCCGGATCGCCGGCACGTCCGTCCCGACCGCGCCAGTGACTGGTCGTGCACCACGTCACATCCGCGCCGCATCCACTGCCGCGACGCGAGCTGTACACACGACCGCCGTACCGTTGCGGCGAAGACGCCGATTTATCCTCGATCGTGACGGTGGGCCGGCGCGAGACCCCCGAAGGTAGAACTTATGAGCACGCTTGCCCGCTGGTGCTTCCGGCACCGGTACACCGTGATCGGCGCCTGGTTGCTGATCCTGATCGGTCTCGGCGCCGCCAGCACCATCATCGGCTCGAGCTTCTCGGACAAGTTCAGCCTGCCCGGGACGGAGTCGACCAAGGCCACTGCGCTGCTCGCAACGCAGTTCAAGAACAGCTCCGGCGACTCGGACACCATCGTCCTGCACGCGAAGTCCGGCAAGGTGACCGACACGGCGATCAAGTCGGCCGTCACGGCCACCCTGGCCCAGGTCGCGAAGGCGCCCCAGGTCGGCAGCGTCGTCAGCCCGTATACCGCACAGGGCAAGGGGCAGATCAGCCGTACCGGCGAGATCGCCTACGCCACCGTTACCTTCACCGAGCAGGCGTCGAACCTGAAGGTGGCGAACATCCAGCGGGTCGTCGACCTCGGCTCGAAGCTGCGCAGCAACACCCTGCAGGTCGAGTTCGGTGGCGCCGCGATCGGTCAGCTCGACCAGGCCTCGACATCGAGCAGCGAGCTGATCGGCATCATCGCCGCCGCAATCGTGATGCTGTTCGCGTTCGCCTCGCTGCTGGCCGCCGTCATCCCGTTGATCGCCGCCGTGCTCGCCCTGGGCAGTGCGATCTTCTCCATCGACCTGCTGACGCACTTCCTGAGCATCGGCACCATAGCGCCCATCATCGCCGCGCTCGTCGGCCTCGGCGTCGGCATCGACTACGCCCTGTTCATCGTCACCCGGCACCGCAACGGCATCCGCGCCGGCCTGTCGCCGGAGGAGTCCGCGGTCACCGCGATGAACACCTCCGGGCGAGCCGTCCTGTTCGCTGGCGCGACGGTCGTCATCGCGATGCTCGGGCTGCTGATCCTCGGCGTCAGCTTCCTCATCGGGGTGGGCGTCGCGGCCGCAATCATGGTCACTTTCGCCGTGGCTATCGCCTCGACGCTGCTGCCCGCCCTGTTCGGCGCGTTCGGCATGAAGGTGCTGAGCCGGCGCCAGCGAGCGGTGCTGGCGCGCGAGGGCGGCAGCGACGTCGACGCCTCCGGAACGTGGGCGCGATGGGCGGGGTTCGTGCAGAAGCGGCCGCTGCCGCTTGCCATCGGCGCCACCGTGGTCATGGCCGTGCTCATCGTGCCGTTCTTCGCGTTGCGCCTCGGGTCGTCCGATGCCGGGAACAACCCCACCGACACCACGACCCGCAAGGCCTACGACCTGCTGGCCACGGCTTTCGGGCCCGGTTACAACGGCCCGTTGCAGTTGGTCGCGAAGGTTCCGAACGCACAGGCGGCCACCGACCTCAACGCCCTGCAGACGGCGATCGAGAAGGTGCCCGGCGTGGCCTCGACGTTCGCCACCCCGGCCGCCAACGGCGCGACGGTGCGGGTCCTGCGGGTGACGCCGACGACCTCGCCGGAGTCGGCGAAGACGTCCGAGCTCATCAGCACCCTGCGCGACCATGTCGTCCCCGGCTACGAGAAGGACGGGCTGACGGTCTACGTCGGCGGCCAGACCGCGATCTACAAGGACTTCGCCTCCGTGCTCACCAGCAAGCTGCCACTGTTCATCGGCATCATCGTCCTGCTCGGCGCCCTGCTGCTCATGCTGGCGTTCCGCAGCCTGCTGGTGCCGCTGACCGCGGCGGTGATGAACCTGCTGTCGGCCGGTGCGGCGTTCGGCGTGGTGGTCGCGGTATTCCAGTGGGGTTGGGGTTCGTCCGCCCTCGGTGCGGGCACCGCCGGGCCGGTGGAGTCGTTCCTGCCGGCCATGATGCTGGCCATCCTGTTCGGCCTGTCGATGGACTACGAGGTGTTCCTCGTCAGCCGGATCCACGAGGAGTGGGTGCACACCAAGGACAACAAGTTGGCCGTCTTGCGCGGCCAGGCCGGCACCGGCCGGGTGATCACCGCCGCCGCGATCATCATGATCTGCGTCTTCATGGCCTTCGTCTTCGGCGGGCAGAGGGTCGTCGCCGAGTTCGGTGTCGGCCTCGCGTCGGCCATCCTGCTCGACGCCCTGGTCGTGCGCACCATCCTCGTCCCCGCCGTCATGCAGCTGTTCGGGAAGTGGAACTGGTACCTGCCCAAGGCGATCGACCGGGTGCTGCCGCACGTGTCGGTCGAGGGTCCGGGCACGGCGTCGGTCGACGACGAGCCGGAACTCGCAGTCGCCGGTCAGGCCTAGCTACGCCGTGCCCGCGCCGAGCACGGCGTCGACGCCGTGCTGTTTCGGTGGTCCGGGCAGCGGAATCTGCACGCCGTCGACGCCCGGCTAGCCGCGCGCGTGCGGCTCGACGGTGATGTCGTGCAGCGTGATGTCGTGGTGCTCGCCGCAGGTGATGCTGACGTGGACGTCGGCGCCGCAGCCGGTGTGCCGCAACTGCGGCGGGCTGCGCCGCGCGACCGGCAGATGCTTGGCGCCCCACTCGAACAGGGCCAGGACGACCGGCGCGAGGTCGTGGCCCTTGTCGGTGAGCCGGTATTCGTGGCGGGTGCGCTGGCCCGGCTCGCGGTACGGCTCGCGGCGCAGCAGGCCGGCCTCGGTGAGCTCACGCAACCGCGTGGCGGCAACGTTCTCGGTGATGCCGACGCGTCGCGCGAAGTCGTCGAAGCGGGTGGTGCCGTAGTACGCCTCGCGCATGAGCAGCATCGCCGAGCGGGTGCCGACGAGTTCCATGGTGCGACCGATCGGGCAGAACTCGGTGCTCCAGGAGGCGCGGTCGGCGAGGCGGGCATCCAAGGTCGCTGTGTCGTCGGGCATACCCGGCAGTCTAACTTGTGCAGACCATAGTCAGCTGGTTAGGGTCTGACTATGCCCAACCCAAGTCAGCACGGCGGCCGGGTGCTCGCTGTCCTCTCCCTGGCCGCGTTCATGGCCAGCCTCGACGTCTTCATCGTCAACGTCGCCTTCGACGACATTGGCAGGGACTTCCACGGGACGACGTTGTCGCAGCTGTCCTGGGTGCTCAACGCCTACGCCATCGTGTACGCCGCCCTGCTCGTCCCGGCCGGGCGGATCGCCGACCGCTACGGCCGCAAGGGCGGTTTCCTGGTCGGGCTTGCCGTCTTCACGGTGGCCAGCGCCGCGTGCGCTGCCAGCGACGGCATCTGGATGCTCGTCGCCTTCCGGGTGCTGCAGGCCGTCGGCGCGGCGCTGCTGACGCCGGCCAGCCTGGGACTCGTCGTGGCCGCGGCGGCGCCCGAGCAGCGCGCGCGCTCGGTGCGCATCTGGGCGGCCACCGGTGCGTTGGCCGCCGCGCTCGGGCCGGCGGTGGGCGGCATCCTCGTCGAGGCGTCATGGCGCTGGGTGTTCCTGGTCAACGTGCCGATCGGCGTCGGTGCGCTGATCGCCGCCGCCGTCTGGGTCCCGACGTCGCGCGACGAGTCGGTCACCCGCATCCCGGACGTGCTCGGTGCGCTGCTGCTCGCCGTGTCCATCGCGGCGCTGACCCTCGGGCTCGTCGAGGGCCCGACGTGGGGCTGGGCGTCCGGGCGCACCGACGCCGCGTGGGCCGTCACCGTCGCGGGGCTGGCCGGGTTCCTGCTCAGCTCGCGCCGGCACGAGGCGCCGGTGATCGAGCCGGCACTGTTGCGGGTGCGCGCCTTCGCGTGGTCGAACGTCACCGCGCTGCTGTTCGCGGTGCCGTTCGCGGCCGCACTGCTCACCAACATCTTGTGGATGCAGCAGGTGTGGGGGTACTCGGCGATCCGCACCGGCTTCGCGGTGGCGCCCGGGCCGCTGATGGTGCCGATCTTCGCCGCCGTCGCCCATCGGCTCGCCGCGCGCGTCCCGATCGGGCACATCGTCGCCTTCGGCTGCCTGCTCCTCGGCGCCGGCGGGATCATCACCTCGCTCACCGTCGATGCAAGCCCGAATTACGCCACCAGCGTGCTGATCGGCTGGCTCGTCGGCGGCGTGGGCGTCGGGCTGGCCCTGCCCTCGATCCTCAGCTCCGCGACCGCCGACCTGCCCCCCGCCCGTGCGGCCACCGGGTCGGCCGTCGTCAACATGAGCCGGCAGATCGGCACTGCGCTCGGCGTCAGCCTGGTCGTCGCGGTGCTCGGCGCGCCGGTCGGCTACGCCGCCGCGCACACCGCGTTCCAGCACACCTGGTGGGCCTTCGCCGGCGTGGCCGTGCTCGCCGCAGCCGGCGCGCCGGGGATGACGCCGAAACGGGCAGCCGCCCCGGCTACCGAGCCCGAGTTGTCGGTCGGTGCCGCAGCGGGAAGTTGATCGACCGCGCGATGAAGCAGTAGTCGCCGACCCGGTCGTGCAGCGCCTGCGCGCGCTCGGCGTCCTCGGCGCGGGTGATCGTCACCGTGGGTCGCAGGGTCACCTCGGCGAAGCGGCCGCTGCCGTCGGGCTCGGCAATCATCGTCCCGGTGGGGGAGTCCTCGTAGGCGGTGACCACGATGCCCTCCTGCACGGCGAGCCACAGGTAGGTCAGCAGGTGGCACTGGGCGAGCGCGGCGACGAGCAACTGCTCGGGGTTCCACCGCGACGCGTCGCCGCGGAACGCCGGGTCGGCCGAGCCCTGCAGGGTCGGCACCCCCGCTGCGCTGACATCGTGGTCGCGCGTGAAGGCGCGCAAGCCGGTGGTGCCGTCACCGAGGTTGCCCGTCCAGCGCAGGTCGAGCTCGTAGTGGTGCGAGACGGACATGGCGGGCTCGCTCTCGTCGCAGTCAGTCCGGGTTGCGCTTACGCATTCCCCGGACGGGGCGCACTGCACGTCCACGGGTAGAAGCCGGTGGTGGTGATCTTGACCCGGCTGACCGGGGCCGTGCTGTCAATACGGATCCCGCCGTATTCGGCGGTCTGCACGTTGAGGTGCACGGCACGGTTCTTCCGCAGAGTCACGAGCCGTGCCCCGGACGGGAAGCCCTCGGGCGCGACCTTGATGCGCACCGTCGCTGCGTAGCTCTGCGTCACGACGATGGACGACCAGGCCGATCCGATCGGTGACGCGGGTGAGCTGGCGACGCGCCAGTACGAGACCTGCTTCGCGGCCGAACTCGGCCGCACGGTGCGATCCCTCGTGTTCCGCCACGGGCTCTGCGAGCACACGAACCGGGCGGCCACCGCCTCGACGCCGACCTTCGGATTGTTCATGATCAACACGCGGACGCCCAGGCTGATGAGAGCCTGCGTCCGCAGCATGATCGCCGACGTCTCGCCCGCGCTGATCGACCCGGCCTCGTTCGGGGTCGGGTC
>CAZZZE010000006.1:0-6428 GCA_964658365.1 uncultured Jatrophihabitantaceae bacterium | reverse complement strand
CAACGCGTCCAGCCCGGTCAGATGCAGCGGCATCGCACCTCTTCCCGCCCGCGGGCCTCCGCTCCTGACCTGATCGACCCGGCCTCGTTCGGGGTCGGGTCGACGTTCCACACCGTGGGCACGAGCCCGATCGACGCCAGGTAGCGGTTCATCAGGCCGGTGGCATAGCTCGCGTTGTAGGACAGGTCGTAGGCGCCGAGCGCCTTGGCCTGCTGCGCGCTCGCGCTGGACGGCACGTCGACGAGCGCGGACACCCGCAAGGACGGGTCTGCCTGGTGATAGCCGGCGATGCCGCTCCAGTTCGCGTCCTGCATGACCGAACGTGCCGCCAACCCGGCCTCGACGACCTGTTCGCCCACCTGGTAGGCCCATTGCCGGGCGCCGGCCGCCGACTGTCCGGGGAACGACTTCGTCTCCAGGCGAAGAACCGCCGTCGCGTTGTCGCTCGTCTTGACGAGGTCCAGGAGCTGAGCCTCGGTAGGAATCGGCTGACCCTCGCAGGTGTTGGCCTCGACCTGCGCGAAGGTGAGCGTCCAGATCTGCTGGCCGACGTACGGCCCGCTGCAGCGGGCGGGGTTCAGCGCCGCGTCGTGCTCGATGACGGTGACCCCGTCCGCCGTGATCCACGTGTCGCCCTCGATCTCGGCGTAGCCGGCGTCCAGCGCGTTCTTGAAGGCGACCAGGGAATTCTGCGGCCACTGCTGGGCACCCCCTCGGTGGGCCGAGACCGCGATGGTGATCCCCGCCGCTTGGGCGGCCTTCAGCGCACGGATCGGTGGGGCGGCTTCCCGGGCCGCGGCCCGCTGCGTCGGCACGGCAAGCATCCAGAGCCCGGCGAGCACGGCCCCGGCCACGGCCAGCGCCACCACCCGCGGCCAGAACCGGCCCCGGACCAGGGACGGCGCAGCCTTGACGATCATGGCGTGGAAGTTAGCACCCCGTGAGCTCGCTTGCCGATCTACGCCCCGACAGGGACCGGACGCCCAGCACGACGGTGGCCCCGAGGTCGTCGTCGACCGCGACCTCGGGGGCCAGCCCGGCGGCCGCCATGAGCGCGCAGGCTGCGTCCCGCTGCGCCGCACCGACCTCCACGTACACCGTGCCGGCGGGGGCGAGCCAGTCGACGGCGCCGGCGACGATCCGGCGGTGCAGGTCGAGCCCGTCGGCGCCGCCGTCGAGGGTCGCGGCCGGTTCGTGCTCACGCGCCTCGGGCGGCAGCAGAGCGAGCTCGGCCGAGGGCACGTACGGCGCATTGGCCAGCAGGACGTCGACCCGGCCGCGTAGCGACGCCGGAAGCGGCGCGTAGAGATCACCGACGTAGACTTCCGTACCTTGAGGTATGTTCTCTCGCGCGCAGTCGACCGCTACCGGGTCGACGTCGGTGACGTGCAGCTCGCGAACGGTCACCAGCGAGGCGAACGCGGCGCCGAGCGCGCCGGTGCCGGCGCACAGGTCGAGCACCACCGGCGCTGCCGGGCTGCGTCGCGCCGCCGTGCGCACCAGGAACTCGGTGCGCCGCCGCGGGACGAACACACCGGGCCGGACGCGCACGCGCAGGCCGCAGAATCCGGCCCAGCCGAGCACCTGCTCGAGTGGCTCGCCCGCGACCCGGCGCGCGACGAGGACGTCGAGGGCACCGGACGACGCACCGGCGGCGAGCAGCAGGTCGGCCTCGTCCTCGGCCCACACGCAGCCGGCCGCGCGCAGTCGGACGACCACGGCCTCGCGGCGCCGATCGGTCAGGTGTCACCCGTGCGGTACAGCGCCAGGACCGTGGCGTCGTCGGTGATCGTCGAGCGGCCGACCGTGGAGAAGATCTGGCGGGCCGTCGGGCGGGCCGGCAGGCCGCCGATGAGGTCGCTCACCCGGCGCAGGCTCTGGTCGATGTCTTCGTCGCGGCGCTCGATCAGGCCGTCGGAGTAGAGGACCAGACCGCCGCCGGCAGGGATGTCGAACTCCTGCGCGCGATAGGCCGCTCCGCGCACGCCCAGCGGCGGGCTGGTCACGACGGGCGCCCCGACCGGGGCTCCGGAGGCGTCGCCGAGCACGTAAGGGCGCGGGTGGCCGGCGATCACTGCGGATGCGTGGCCGGTCTCGCGGTCGATGAGGGCGACGACGACGGTGGCGAAGGCCCCCGGCAGGGTGTCGGCGGCGAAGCGGTTGAGCCGTGCGACGGCGTCGGCCGCCCCGGTCCCGTCGAGCAGGTAGGCGCGCAGGGCGTTGCGCAGCTGGGCCATCGTGCCGGCGGCCCCGATACCATGCCCCGCGACGTCGCCGAGGACCACCGCCAGCAGACCGTCGCGCAGCACGAGCGCGTCGTACCAGTCGCCGCCGATGCGCCCGCCGGCCGCCGGCTCGTAGTGCGCGCTGAGCGCCCAGTCCGCGACCTTCGGCATCGGCGGCAGCAGGCTGCGCTGCAGCGTCTCGGCCAGCCTGGCCTCGGAGCGCATGCGCGCGTAGAGGATCTCGACGAGGTGGTGACGCAGGTCGGCGGCCACCGAGGTCTCGCTGTTCAGCCAGGCCACCGAGCGGCCCTGCACGACCTCGCGCCAGCGCTCGAAGGACTTGCGCGGGCTCAGCCGGATGTGGTCGCCCTCGCGCTCGGCGATGGCCTTGTTCTGCGGATCGCCGCCCCAGTCGACGACCTGGACGTACTCCGTACGCAGCCACAGCACGTACTGCCCGTCGGGCAGGTTGATCGCGAGCACACCGCCGACCCCCGATGGGTCGACATCGACGCCGGAGCGGCTGAGCGAATCGGTGTAGACGACGTCGTCGCCCAGTGAGCGCGCCCAGGCCGTCAACGCCCGCACGACCGCGTCGGCCGGGACGTCGCCCTTGCTGCGGGTCTCGCCGCGGACGTAGGCGACGACGCCGTCAGCCGGCACGAGGTCGAGCAGGTCGGGAGCCCCGAACAGGCCCTCCAGGACGGGTTCGCTCTCGTCCACGGTGGCCGCGGTCAGCTTGGTCAGCACGGCATGGGCGGCGAGGCGCAGCCGCAACTCGTCGTCGTCGGCCTGGTCGACGAGGCGCAGCGACAGCGTCGAGCCGAGGAACTCGGCGGCGGCCCGGACCCCGTAGGGCGGCGTGTGGGCCGAGGCGTAGTGGTGGCACGCGATCAGGCCCCACAGCTTGCCGGCGCGCAGCAGCGAGATCGACATCGAGGCCCGCACGCCCATGTTCTTGAGGTACTCGATATGGATCGGCGACACGCTGCGCAACGAGGAGAAGGTGAGGTCCTGCGGCTGCCCGCGGAGCGGGTCGAGCGCCGGCACGAGCGGGCTCGGCGTGTAGTCGACGTCGGAGATCAGTCGGATCCAGTTCTTCTCGTACAGCGCCCGGGCCTGGGGCGGGATGTCGGACGCGGGGTAGTGCTGGCCGAGGAAGGAGTTCAGATCCGCACGCCTGGCCTCGGCCACGACCTCGCCGTTGTACTCGCGGTCGTAGCGGTAGACCATGACGCGGTCGAAGCCGGTCAGCGCGCGCACGGACTCGGCGGTGATGTCGTAGAGCTCCTGCAGTGACGCGGCGCGGTTGAGGTCGCCGACGGCGCTGCGCGCGGCCTGGTAGGTGTTGGGGAAAGAGAACGGCCGTGGCCCCTCTGCCGGTTCGAGCTCGACCAGCAGCGTGCCGTCGCTGCGGTGCAGGATGGCGTCGAACGCGATCGGCCGGCCGTCAACCTCGATCTCGACCTCGACCGGGTTGCGTTCGCGCAGGTCGCCGAAGGCCGTCGTCATCCGGTGCAGGACGGCCCCGAGCTGCTCGCCGAACGCCTCGCCGATGTGGTGGCCCACGACGTCGTCGACGGCTCGGCCGAGCAGATCGGCCACGTTCGCCGAGACCTGGCTGACCACGAGGTCGGGTTCACGCACGACGGCCAGGACGCCCCGCGGCTGGACGCTGCCCGGGATGTGGATGGGTTCGCGGGCACAGTTGTCCAGGTCGATGGGCGTCCCGAGCGGCACGAAGCGCGAGTCCTCGCTCGACTCCGGGTGCCCATCCAGTCCGGTGCTCATGCCACGGCCTCGCGCTCGAGCGGCGCGGTCCACGCGGCGAGCGCCGCGAAGGTGGCGACACCGGCCGCGACCACGCGCTCGCAGCGCAGGTCGTCGCCGGCCGTCCAGCGCTCGAAGTGGGTCTGCAGGTCCCTCCACATCGGGCCGGGGCCCTCGTCGTAGGGAGCGAAGCACTCGAGCCGCAGGCCTGGACGTAGGTGGCTCAGCGCGCGGGTGATCACGGCGCCGCCGAGCGTCGAGCCCTCGGCGACGTAGAGCCAGCCCAGGACGTCGGCAGTGCCGGGGCGGTCGGTGACGGCGGGGGCGCTGATACCGGCCCAGCCGCCGAGCGCGGCGACGTCGCGGGCGAGCCGCGCGGTGCGCCGCCGTCGCCGCCACTGCAGGGCGCGGGCCTGCACGGGGTGTTCGACGGCCCACCGGTCCAGCGCGGGCTCGGTGCCGGCCCAGAAACCGTGCAGGCTGACGACGACATCGCGCAGGCGCGCAAGATCGAGTGCGGGGTCCGTCAGGTCGAGACGAGCCTCCACGCACTCGTGGATATCTGTGGTGTGCTCCTTGAGCAACCGCGCCACCGTGGTCAGGCCGGCCTCCCCATCTACACCGTCAATTCACAGGCAGCCTAACCGCCGCGACGTCGAAAAGGACGCTCCCCGACCGGGCGAAATCAACCGGAAACCGCGGAGTACAGGCTGTAGCCGGCGAGGGCGACCATGATCACTGCGGCGGCCCGCACGATCCAGGCGATGGGCAGCACCCGCAGCAACGTCCTGCCGCCGAGGATCGCCACCAGCGCTACCGACCACAGGGCCAGCAGCGCTCCGACGCCCACCGACAGCGGGTCGCTGTACTTCGCGGCGAGGTTCGCGGTGAGGATCTGGGTCAGGTCGCCGAACTCGGCGAGCAGGATGACGCCGAAGCCGACGCCCGCCACCTTCCAGAACCCGGCGTCCGCGGGGAGGTCGTCGGGCTCGTCGTCGGCCTCCTCGTCGCCCGAGGACTCGCGCCACAGCAGCATCGCGCCGATCAGGAACAGCACGCCGACCACGGCATCGACCGGTCGGCGGGGCAGCAGCGCGATCAGCGACCCGGCCGCGACCGCCACAACCACGTGCACCGCGAACGCGGCGGCGATGCCGGCGAACACCCAGCGGGCGGGGTACTTGGTGGCCAGGACGAGCGTGGCGACCGCGGTCTTGTCCGGCAACTCCGCCACGAAGATCAGGCCGAAGACGGTGGCGGCCACCGCGAGGTCGAACATGGTGGACCGAGCGTAGCGACCGCTCAGTCGACTGCGTACTCGCGGGGTCATCCCGGCGACGTCGGTCCGCGCCCGCGACCGTCGCAGTGTGGCGCAACGCGGTACGAGCCGGGCCGCACAGCTCCTGAGTGGCCCGCCTACCTCTCGCCTGCCGAGGTACCGATCCGTCGGCTACCGTCCCAGCCATGGCTGCGCCCATCACGCTCGACGAGATCCGGCCGACCACCGCCCCGGACTTCGGCGCCCTCGAGCGGGCGACAGCCGAGCTCGACCCGCCGTACGCCGTCGTCGACCTGGCGGCCCTGCGCCGCAACGCCCTCGACCTCGTGCGGCGCGCGAGCGGCACGCCGATCCGGCTCGCGTCGAAGTCGGTGCGGTGCCGCGCGCTGACCACTGCCGTGCTCGCGCTGCCGGGTTACCAGGGTGTCCTGTCGCTGACGCTGGCCGAAGCGCTGTGGCTGGCCTCGGACGTCGACGGCGACGGTGGGGTCGACGACGTCGTTGTCGCCTACCCGTCGGCCGACCGGGGCGCGCTGCGCCGGCTGGCGGGCGACGCCGGGCTGGCAGCCCGCGTCACCGTGATGATCGACTCCGTCGAGCATCTCGACTTCCTCGCCTCGGTCGTGGGGACGGGCAGCGCCGAGCTGCGGGTCTGCCTGGACCTGGACGCCTCGCTGCGGCTGGCCGGCGGCCGGGTGCACGTCGGCGCGCGGCGCTCGCCGCTGCACACCGCCGGCGAGGCCGCCGCACTGGCCCGGGCCGTCGTGCGCCGACCGGGCTTCCGGCTCGTCGGGATGATGGCCTACGAGGCGCAGATCGCCGGCGTGGGTGACGATCCGGCCGCGTCGCGGGTGCGCCGGGAGGCGATCCGGGCCATGCAGCGCCGGTCCGTCTCGGAGCTGCGCGAGCGGCGGGCCGCGGTCGTGGCCGCGGTGCGGGAGATCGCGCCGCTCGAGTTCGTCAACGGCGGCGGCACCGGCTCGCTCGAGAGCACGTCCAGCGAACCGGCGGTCACCGAGGTCGCGGCCGGCTCGGGCCTGTACGGGCCGGCGCTGTTCGACACCTATCGGCGCTTCAAGCCCGTCCCCGCAGCGTTCTTCGCGCTGTCCGTCGTGCGCCGCCCGTCGCCGCAGATCGCGACGGTCGGCGGCGGC